>JBMOHX010000071.1:0-13049 GCA_049317625.1 Phycisphaerales bacterium | reverse complement strand
CTGCTCGACCTCGCGTTCACCAGCAACAGTCAGAACTTCTGGACCCGGCTGTACAAGAACGTCCGCGATGAGGCCAACCCCGCGGACACGAACCTCGGCAAGTATCTGAAGGTGTCCGTGATCGGGTGGGGACAACGCGGGATCAACAAGGCCGCAGTCGGTGCCCGCGTCGAGCTCTGGGACTCCGCGAACTCCGTGTTCCTCCAGCGCAGGGATCTCGGAGTCCCCAGCGGCCTCGGTGGCCAGGAGCCGCTTACCGCCCACTTCGGCGGCGTGAACCCGGGGTCCATCTACACGCTGCGGGTGATCTGCGGTCCCAAGTCCTACACCGCGACCGTCGTTCCCGCGGACTGCTCAACGACCTTCGATGGCACCGCTCTCGCGCAGTGGTGCAGCTTCACAGAACCCGAGCCGACCGGGAACCTGCGCGTCGCGCGTTGGCGCGAAGTTTCCGCGACCGACGGCGAGTAAGCCCGGCTCAACGCGTCGAGTACACGAGCGTTGCTGGTCCCGCCGAGATCAGAACTTTGCCGTCGATGACCGAGAGCGCGCCGAGCTGGGACACGGGAAACGCGATACGGTGGGCCGCCGCGAGCTTGGCCGAGCGGTCGTCGAAGAGGAACAGCCGCACCACCGAGCCCGACTCGTCACCGGTTCTGGCCGCACGCTCGTCGTAGCTGTCCGCCGTGACGACCCGGCCCTGCGCGAGCACCGGCTGGAGCAGCCTCCCGTTCGAGTTCACGCTATCGACACCCACCACCGCTCCCGCGGGGTTGAGCACCACGACGCCGCTGGGCGAGGTGAGCACCAGCCTGCCATCCACGGCGACACCACGCAGCGGGTACGCGACCCTACCGCGCGTGTCGACCTGCTCCGTCGACCGGCTCCCGTCCTTGAGGGACACGCCCCACAAGCGGCCCTGGTCGTCGTTCACGAACGCTGTTTCGCCGACCACCCAGCCCGAGGCGGTCATCGCCATCACGTCACCCTGCGCATGCCAGGCGCTCGCGCCGGTGACCGCGTCAATCCGCAACAGCCCGTCGCTCGTCGCCGCCAGCACCTCGTGGTCGTTGATGGGCTTGATCCACCGCACGTGGTCCCCGAGCACATCGCGCCGCACCGAAGACTCTGTCGCCCCCGAGCCGATGGCGAGCGAGACCAGGAACGGCGGCGCGCCCGCGGCGTCCACCTCCTCGGAGAGCCCGGCCACCATGAGGTGGCCGCCGGCGATTGCCACCTCGAAGACGCGCGACGCCTGCAATCGCTGCCGCCACAGCAGTTCTCCGGTGCCCGTATCAAACGCGGCGCACCGCCCTGTGCGCTGCATCATCACGAGCGTGCGGCCGCTGGTGGCGACGAGGAAGTCGTCGTTGCGCACTTCCATGTCCATCGGAGTCCGAACCGCCTGCGGGGGCACCGCGCCCTCCTCGCGGAAAATCGACGAGAACTCCGCCGTGCGCCAGACCGTCTTGCCCGAGTAGTTCGAGACCGCCTCGATCTCGCCCCCGCCGGCCGCCGGCCAGAAGAGCATCGATGTATCGTGGGTGATCGCCAGCAGGACGGGCTCCGAGCCGTCGATATCCCGCTCCCACAGCGGCTCCAGGCGGTCGGTCGCGAGGTTCACCCCCCACACGCCGACCTTCTGGAGCCCTTCGCTCACCATCGCCGTGCAGTCCCCCGAGCGCCCCGGCACGTCGGCGAGCACAGGCTCCACCGGCACCCAGCCCGGAATGACCTGCACGCTCGCGGCGAGCCCATCGGCAACCTTGGGCGCCGAAC
Organism: Phycisphaerales bacterium; assembly: GCA_049317625.1. Classification (GTDB taxonomy): domain Bacteria; phylum Planctomycetota; class Phycisphaerae; order Phycisphaerales; family UBA1924; genus JBEIUO01. Next base: position 11,270 of record JBMOHX010000071.1, on the reverse strand, counting down.
GTCGGGCCGCCAGAAGCGCCGCCCGATCCGCCCGATCCGCCACAGACCGCAGCTTCACGCCGGCGTACTCGGTCTCGAGCCGCGTCAGGAGTCTCTCCGCCGCCTCCGCCCTCCCGCGCGCGAGCCCGAACGCGGCGAGCTCGTCCGCGATCCCGGCGAGCACGCCCAGCCGGTCTGGCCGACCGATGGAAACCGATGTCTCCTCGGCCACCAGAGCCCTTCCCAACGCGCCGAGCGCTTCGTCGTCTTTCGAGTGCTCCGCGAACCACGCCGACGCCCGACGCAGCACGCCGGGCGCATCCACCGCGAGCGGGAACCTCGCCGCGGCACCCGCGAGCGTGGGCCCGTCCGCGTCGGGGGGCAGTTCGGCGAACTCCGCCGTAGCCTGCGCGTCGAACGCGGCGTACGCCAGGTGCCCCGCGCGCCGGAGCAGGAGCGTGAGCCGCCGGGCCGCCTCCTCCGAACCCAGCGACTTTGCCACCGCCGACTGCGGGTCTTCGGCCATCGCGCCCGCCGCGGCCAGCGCGGGATCGAGCAGCACCCGCTGCAGCGCATCGACCGCGTCGGCCGCGCGTCCCTGGGTCTCGCGCAGCGACGCGAGCTCGAACAAGTACTCCACCTGCTGCCCCGGCTCCTCGCCCGCCAACCCGAGGCGCTGCACCACGCCGTCGAGCAGCTGCGGATCCGTGATGGGCTGCAGCGACCGGAACTCGCGGCGCGGCGCCACGGCCACGGTCCGGCCCGCCCTGACCATCGCGAGCAGCAACTCGAACAGCTCCGCCCGCACCGGCGCGGCCTGCGCGCTGGGCAACTGCGCGGTCACACTCAAAACAAGGTCCGCGAGGCGCGGGGTCATCTCGGCGTGACCCGCGCGCGAGGCGAGCTCGATGTACGTCAGCAGCGGGCGGGTGTCCTTGGGGTCGCGTTCCAACCGCGCTTCCAGCACACGCCGGGCCTCGTCCCACCCGAGGAACGTGTGCACGCTCGAACCATCCACCGTGATGGGATGGAGGCCCGAGCCTTCACCCGCGATCACCAGGTTCCCCGGCGCCGCCAGCGGCGTCACGGCCGGCTTCTGCGGGTCGTCCGGCGAGATCGTCAGCACCCCGCCTCGCACCGGGATCAGCAGCGCTTTGTCGGTCGCCGCCGCGCGGCCCACCGGCGTCGAGTCGCCGTCCAGCGCCGGTCCCCGGCGGACCTTCGCGTTGGCGATCTCGCCCAGGGGCAGGAACACCACAGTCGCCTCGCAGACGACCGCGAGCTGCTCGCCCGTCTTGACGAGGTACTTGGGCGCGTAGGCCGCGTCGCGAGGCCCGCTCTCGGTCAACCGGCGCGAACCCAGCACCCGCCCGGTCGCCGCCTCGTACCGCACGATCGCGGCCGACGCCGGATCGATCGCGTACACCGAATCACCCACGACAATCGGGATGCTGATCTCGTACGAAGGAGGTGCCTCGGGGCCCCCGAAGTTGGTCTCGACCCCGCGCCCGCTGGGCACCAGCCGCACCCAGCGCGGCCGTCCCGTTGCAACCTCGACCGCCGCGATCAGCCCGACCTCATCAGACCGGAACACCAGACCGTTGGCGACCGCGGCCCCTTCCGGGCGCGACGCCTGCCGCGACCAGGCGACCGAGCCGATACTGCCCAGGTGCCGCACCCAGCGAAGATCCCCGGTGCTCAGATCAAGCCCCACGAAGTACACGCCGATGGTCCGGTTCGCGCCGCTCTGCCTGCGGGCCGTCACCACCACCGTGTCGCCCTCGACCAGCACCGGCCCTCGGACCGACGTTTCGATCAGCGCCGGGTGCATGCCCGGGACGTCGGCCGACCATCGCACCGCGCCCGTCGCCGCGTCCATGGCGTACAGCCTTCGGTCCCCGGAGCGCGTCCCGCCCGCGGGCGTGCCCATCGTGGCCAGCACGGTGTCGGCGTGAACCGTCACCGTCGCCACGTCCTCCAGCCCGCGCCACGTTGAGTAGAAGGACAGAGAGTTGTCTCGCAGGCTCGCGCCCGCGGGGTCTCCTCCGGGCACGATGCGCCACAGCGGCGACAGCGTCGAGTGATCGAGCGCGCGAACGAAGGTGCCGTCGTTGATGAACAGCACCTCCTCCCGCACCGTCGGCAGCACCCACGCCGGCTGCCGATCGCGTCCGCCGTCGCGCCCGGAGCGGGGCGCGGGCTCCCCCTCTCGCTCGCTCTCGGACTCGCCTCCGATGCTCAGCGTTTGAAGCGGCGACAACCCCGAGGCCGCCAAGTCCGCGGACGGCTGACGGGTCAGCGAGGATCGAGATTCGAGCGCGAGGATCCGGGGCCACTTCACCGCCGGTGCATCCGCCGCTTCCAACCCCGCGCCCGATCTGAGCGAGGCCGCCCAGGCCCGCACGTCTTCGCGCGGGATGTACCTCGCCACCTGAGAGGCCAGCTTCGCGGTCCGCCCAGCGTTCGAGCCCTTGCGATAGTCCGGGTGCGACGCGACTTCTTCGAGGATCATGCGCGCGGACTCAAACCGCGCCGACTCGAGCTCCATCTCCGCGAGCGCGAGCGCAGCCTCCAGACCCGACGGTGTCAGAAAGAACGAGCGCTCCACCGCTCGCGCGTCCCCCGAAGCCAGCAGCGCCGATGCCTTGGGCTCGGCCGCGAGTCGGTACCTTTCGAGAAGCTCCGGCGCCGCCATGAGCAACCGGTGCACCGCCGCGCGGACCGGGATGTACAGGAGCGGCTCGTCGCTCTCGACCACCGCGTCGCTCTCGCTCTCGAGCACCGACTGGACAACCCGCACCGCCTCGCTCTGGTTGCCCGCTTCCGCGAGTTCCTTGACGCGCGGGAGCGCATCCTTCGCGATGACCGAGTCGTCCGGGTAGGGCAGTACCTGTTGAGGCTGCGCCAGCGCCGGGGCCGCGGCGACCCAGGCGGAAGTGAGGCCGATCGCAAATCGTGGGTCTATCGGACGCAAGCGGGCCTCCGCGGGTTAGGGCGAGACGCTGTCTCATCGGCGTTGGGACCGGGCGCGATCAGGACGTGGGATAAAACCGAGCCCCGCGCGACAGGCCGCCCCCCTGATTGTGAAATCGTACGCAGGGCTTAGGTCGCTCCAGGGGAGGCTCGATGAGCCAAGATGCTCGCAGCACTCCAGTCCGCCGGCGCAACGCCGCCCCGGGGTTGGGCGTTCGCCCCCCTCAGCCACGCACTCACCCCGCAGGCGCGGTGCACACGGATCCTCCTCCTGGTGTTCGCGACACTCGTCATGTGCGTCGGCGATCTCTACATGACGCTGACCTTCGCCCTCAGCGTCGGCATGATCGAAGCCAACCCCATCGCCCGCGAGCTGCTGCAGGAACACCCGGTGGCCGTTTTGGTCATCTGGAAGCTCGCGACGCTCGCGTTCTTCGGCTCGGTGCTGTACTTCGCCCGCAAGACCCGCGTGGGCGAGATCGCTGCCTGGGCGTGCTTCTTCATCATGGGCGGGCTGACCGTCCACTGGCTCTCGTACACCACCCGCGTCAGCGGCTTTACCGCCGAGTTCGCGGCCCTGGCCATGAGCGATGATCCCCGGTGGATCGCGCTCGACCAGACCCACACCCCGCAGCTCCGCCGCCTCTCCCAGTGGGCTTCGGCCAACCGCGCCGACCCCGACTGAATCCCGGGACTTCCCGAAGCCGCTTGGTTACACTGACGGCATGAAGGTACGACCGGCTCTGGCGCTGTCTCTCTCGACCGCCCTGCTCGCGGGATGCTCCAGCGTCGCTCCGCCTGAGCTCCGCGTGACCGAGGCCAAGGTCTCGCAGTCCACCGACGGCAGCCTGCTCACCATCCTCCTCGACGCCGAGAACCCCAACGACGAGCCGCTCCCCCTCCGCGAGGTCCGCTACTCCGTTGAAGTCAACGGGACACGCGTCTTCGAGGGCCTGCGTTCGGCCGAGTCCACCCTCCGCCGCTACGGCACGCGAACCATCGCCCTTCCCGTCTCCCTGCCCCCTGGTTCGCCCGGGAACATCTCCGGCGGTGCGTTCCGCATCCGCGGCGAGCTCACCTACAAGGAACCCGGTGCGCTGGCGCAGACCCTCCTCGATGCGGAGCTCGTCAACCCCTCCGTCAGCTTCGCGGGCGAAGGGACCTTTGGCGGCTCTCCGGAGCAGCCCCCCCAGCAACCTCCGCAGTAACCCCCACGGCGGCCGGGCTACTCCTTCAGCCGGACCACCACCAGCGTCCGGTCGTCGGAACGCGCACTCAGCCCGGAGAACTGCCGCAGGGCCCACAGGATGTGCTCCATCAGGTCCGACGCGGTGGCCTCCGGCTTCGCGGCGTAGCAGCTGAGAATCGTCTCGCGCAGCCGCTTCTTCCCCCACCTCTGCCCCGAGAAGTTCGTCGCGTCCACCAGCCCGTCGGTGTAGGCGATCACCACGTCCCTCGGGTGGATGTCGAAAATCGCCCGCTGATACCGCTGCGACGGGTCGATCCCCACCACCATGCCACCCACGCTCAACTCATCGATGTCCGCGGAAGTCGGGGCGCGGTGCTTGGGCACGCGCACTACCAGCGGCGGCTCGTGCCCCGCCGAGCAGTACGTCAGCCGCAGCCTCGACGGGTCCAGCACCCCGTACCAGAGGCTCGCGAACTCGTTGTCGCGCGTGTCGCGGCACAGCGCCTGGTTGACCTTCGCCACCACCTCGTCGATGTCGTACGTCCCCTGCACGTGGGCGCGCAGGCTCGCTCGCACGGCCGACATCAGCAACGCCGCGGCGATCCCTTTGCCGACCACGTCCCCCACCGCCAGGCCCAGGTGGCCGTTGAGGTCGATGAAGTCGTAGAAATCTCCCCCGAGTTCGAACGAAGGCACGTACTTGGCCGCGATGTCGAGCGTGCGCATCGTGGGCATGCCGTGCGGCAGCATCCGCCGCTGCACGTCCGCCGCGAGCTGCAACTGCCGCTGGATCCGCTGCTCTTCCTGCTCGAGCTTGAGCAGCCGCGCCTGCTCGAGCGCCGCGGCCGCCTGCTGCGCGAGCGACGCCACCGTATGGCAATCCCACTCGTCAAAGGTCCGTGGCGACCGGGAGTACAGCCGCAGCACCCCGAGGGGCCTGCTCTGAAAGACCAGTCCCGCGTGGATGGCCGCCCGCAGTCCTTCCGCGAGCGCGCGGTCCCGGATGAAAAGCCGGTCGTCGACGGCCAGGTCTTCCGAGATCACGATGCGCCCCGCGAGCGCCTCCCGATCAAAGAGCCTGTCTTTGCTCAAAGGCAGCGGGCTCTCCAGCCAGTCACGCGAGAGGTTCCGCGACGTCACCAGAACCAGGTCGTCCTCGCTGGGGGCGAGATTGCCCTCCGCGTCCTCGGCGAGAAGCACCACCGACCCGGCGTCTAGACCCAGCACCTCGAGCGCACTCTCCAGCGCCACCTCCAGCACCCTCTCGGGGCTTGTCGCCCGGACCAGCACCGCGCTCATCCGCGTCAGCGCCGCCAGCTCTTTCACGCGGTGCTTGAGCTCGAGGTCGTGCTGGCACAGCTCCGAGGCCGCCTTCGCGAGCATCTCCACCGTCCGCTCGAGCCGCTCCCTCGCGTCGACCTTCGCGAGCTTGGGCCGTCCGGTCCCGACCACGAACGATCCGATGGTGTTCCCCGCGACGACCAGCGGCATCGTCGTGACGTCGTCGCCGACATCCGGCGCTTCGGCAATCGGAACCGACTCCCACGGCGGCTCCTCGGGCGACCGCTTCTCGCGCCGCACGATCGCGTGGCCCCGCGTGTCCCGCAGCTGCACGACGACCCCGGTCAGCGCCGAGATCTCCGCGCAGAACCCCGCCAGTGAACCGTCGGTCAGGAAGTCCACGATCGACACCCGTGACGGATTCGTCGGCACCTTGGGGATGACGAACACGCCGGTCTTCGGGCCGGTCGGCGCGATGGGATCTGTGGAAGTGGGCTTGCTCACGTCGCGCGTTTCTCCTCCGGCTGGGCTACTTCGAGGGCTCCGCGCCAGAGCTCGGCGCTGGTGGCTGGATCAACTCAAGGGGCGCAGCCGGCGGTTTCAGCCACACCTCTCGCAACACCACCACCAGGTTCTTCTCCGAGGGCGACGCCACACGCTCGAACGCGTCCAGCCCCTTGCCGATATCCCCCGGAAGGTCCGCCTGGTACCCCACGTACGCGAGCAGCAGCGAGATATCGTGGTTCGGATCGATCCCGAGCTTCGCTGCGTCGTCGATCCGCAGCCGCAGCAGGTCGGCCTGCACCTTCAACCGCGCCAGGTTCGGGATCGAACCCCCCGTGTACCTCACCGCGATCAGCTCCGGGTGCTGCGTCAGCAGCTCCTGAAGGTTCAGCGCCGCCGACACGTTCAGACCCGCGCCGATCTCCGCGTGGATCCGGCCCACCATCGCCATCAGGTCGCCCTGCTTGTACGTCAACGCGCGGGCGAACCGCTCCTCCGCGTCGAAGTACCTCTGGTCCTGCAGCAGGATCTGCCCCCACCGCATGTGCAGTTCGAACGGGTCCGAGACCCCCTCGTCCCCAAAGCCCAACGACCCCACCATCCCACCCGCCGCGCGGATGATCTCCAGTGCCCTCGGGTCGACCTCGACCGTGGCCTGCTTGCGCTCCTCGTCGCGCGTTTTCGCGGCGTCCCGCCACGCGCCCGGAACATACTCCGTCGGCTTCGCCTCTGTCACGAACCGCGGCGCAGCCTCTTTGTTCTTGCTCTCCGGATCCCCGCCGATGCCGGCGCGGAGCTTCTCGAGCCGCTCCTCCCACTCCGACCTCGCCGGGGTGCTCGCTTTGTCGTCCGCGCCCACGGGCTTGGTCTCGCCCGGTACCGGCTTGGTCTCCGACGGAATCTGCTGGTCTTCCGGTTTGCCGGCGTCGGGCTCCGCGGGTCGAGGACCCGCGAAGAGGTCCAGCCGCGCCCGAACCCCGTCATAGGACGACCGGAACGTCGCTGGCTTGGCCTGCGCGCTCTCCGCCGCCGCCGAGTTCAGCGGCCGCTTCTTCTCGACCGACGGGATCTGCTTGACCCCCAGCAGCGGGGACACCGTCAACGTGTCTGACTCACCAGTCGCCGAACGCTTGTACCCCAAGAACCCCGGACGCAGGTCGCGGTTCGCGGTGTACATCGAAGTCGAACGCATCGCGCCCTGATCCCGCGTCACCAGCCCGCGTCCCTCCGCGGTGTCCGCGCCGGACCTGGAACCCGCTCCTGATGCCCCGGAGATGCTCACCCCCGCCGACTTGTCCGTCAGCCGGTCCAGCGTTCGAACGTTCCCGGTTGAGTACAGGTACTGATACCGCAGCGAGTCCGTGCCCCGCACCGCCGACGAAACCCCACGACCCGACATCGAGTCGCGCCGGAACGCAAAGGTACTGTCCCCCGCCGTCGTTCCGCGGAAGTCCCCCGGCGCGGTGTACCCCACCGAGCCCCGGAAGGACTTGCCCCCCCCGAGCTGCCCGGTGACCAGGGCGTTGCGCCTCGCGACTTCCTCCCGGAAGTTCGCACGCGGGGTGTTGCCAGTCCCACCCTTCCGCAGGTCCTTCTCCATCCCGCGCCCGTCCCCCAGGGCGTTCTGCCCCAGCGCCGCGCTGGTGACACCGCCGATCATCCCGGCCGCCAGGACCAGAAGCAGAGCAAAGGGACAGACTCGATTCGATCCGCGTGTGTGCATCGTGTGGCTCCGGAACAGCATAGAGGAACAGTTGAGACGACCCAGCCCCCTGCAAAGTTCGCCAGACCAAACTTCGCGACTCCTGTTTGTTCTTTGTAAGGCAGTCGTCGAGCCCGCGCCCTTCCGATTCCTCATCGGGCGATCGCGGCGGGCGGGTCGAGGCGGACCGCAATCCAGCCCCCTCAAGACACAACCCCGGCACCGCGCCCGAGGGGGCGAGGACCGGGGTTGGGTTGTGTCAGGATTGGGGCGAAACTACTTCCCCAAGCCGCCGCCCGGCCCGGCTGCCGCCGGTTTGGCGAGAAGCTTCTCGAACGTCTCGCGGTCCCCGATGATCTCGGTGTGGCCATCGACGAACCCGACGGCGAGCCCGCGAGCCGGCCAGGCCGTGAACTTCTCGTAGAGCATCACGGCCCCCGCGGGGTTGGCCTTCCACTGCTCCACCGTCGGGCGCGTGTACACGAACAGGTCCGCGCCGTCGGGCCCCTTGATGACGTCCGACGTGATGTGCCCGTCGGTCACGAGTTGATCAAGCGTCTCCGGGAAGGCGTCGTTGTGGGCCTGGGCATGCATCCAACACCCCATGACCGCGTTGCGGGCCTTAATGGAAATCGCCATCTGCGCGGCGGACCGGCGCGCCACGAGCACCTGCTTCGCGAGCTGCGCCATCGCCGCGCGGAGCGGCTTCCCGTCGGATTCCACCCGGACCTGGGTCCCGTCCGGCACCGCCCTGAGCACGCCGGCGAGGTCCGGTGGCATGGCCGCCGATCGCGCGTTGATCCACGCGGCAAGCTTGGTCGCGGCGTCCGCGCCCACGCACCCCATGCGCGCCCGCATCGTCGCCTCGGGGCCCGTCTCAACGGTCGCCCCCACCGCCACCAGGCCATCGATCAGCACACGCGTCTCGCCTCCGCCCATCGCCTCCGGGAACCGCGGCATCAGCTCCGCGATCGCCCGGCGCGCGTACTCCGCGGGAAAGAACGCGACCCTCACCGGACCATCGCCCGACATGGCGAGCGCCCGGTTCATCGCGTCCCCCTGCTGCGCCGAACCCAGGCCCACGCGGTGCGACTCGGAGGCGATCAGCACGCACCCGCTCATCGCGGTCACCGTTCCGTTCAAGCCCAGGGCGCCCAGGCCACCCTTGTCCCACGGTCGCTCGACAGAGGCCCTGAGCTTCTCGACATCCGCACCCTGGCCCGGACGAACGACGATGTACACAGGCGGCCCCCCCGCTTCCTTGAGCGAGAGCATGAAACACAGTTGTGCTGCGCCCTCCGCCGCCAGTCGATCGCGCCACATCGTGAGGTCTCTTGCGATCGACTCGGCCTCCGCCGGCGAGACACCCTCGACCGACCCGCAGAGCGAGGCCACGAACTTCACGTCGAGTTTCGCAGGGTCGATGACCACCGCACCCAACGTGGCATCGCCCGCGAACGGCGCGAGCCACGACCAGTCCTCCGCCGCAGAGATCGAAACCGGGCTCTCTGTCGCTACAGAAGGCGCGACCACCGAACCAACAACTGATGCCGCCACGATCACCGCCGCTACAACTCTCAGGTGTGTTCTCCCGCTTGGATCTACCCCACTTACTCTTCGACACGCACCCGATACTCGAGAACCTCGGGGTCCGGCGCGAGCTTGATCGCCGGGCCGCTGATCACCGCGCACCCCGCCTCGATCCGGTAGCCGAACGCCTCGCCCGTGATCGGGTCCCGCGGCACCGGAACGACCACAATCTCCCCGAGAGTCGCCGGCAACGCGCCCGTTTGGTCGTGGTGCAACCTCAGCGCCTCAACCAGCCGCAGCAACGCGAGCCGCCGCTCAAACCCCCATAACGCGGCGACCATCCGATCAACGTTCGGAACCCACGAGGCAAGCGACGAATCCGCGTCCGGCTTCCGCGCCCGCTCCGCGAGCAGCGCCAACAGCCCCGGTTCCGCCTCGTAGTAGGGGAGCGTGACCCAGCGGTACACCTCGTCCGACTTGCGCCGGAACTCCGCCAGCTGATGCCTGACCACGACGTAGGACACCGGCAGCGCGTCCACACGCTGCGCGCTCGTGCCCGCGCCGATCATCCACGCCCTCGCGCCCGGGTACTGCGCGATCACACGCGCCGCCGAGGCCAAGTCGCCCTCGGCCCCGCCGCCACCGGAGGGGCCCATCATCGCCGCGAGGTCCTTCACCGCCTTGGCCGAGAGCGCCACCGCGCGATCGTCGTCAAGAGAGAGCGACTCAACTTCCCGAAGTGAAGGGAGCGTGAAGTCGAGCATCGCTTCCTCGTACAGGTTGACCCGGCTCATCGGGAAGTACGGGCGCGGGAGGTCCGCGAGCGCCCAGTACAGCGACGGCGCTCCAGGACGGCTCTGGATCACCGCAACCTCGTCCAGCATCGCCCGCCCGATCGACGCGCCCACCAGCGTCTGCACGAACGTCTTTCCCCTGCCCAGGTCCTGCGCCAGCTCGAACCCGTTCCGCACCGCCTCCAGCGCGCCGCGCGTGTCGCCCTGGTGGAGCGCCATGCGCGCCCGCAGCCGCAGGAGCTTTGCCAGCGTGCGCTGCCGGCCGAGCTCGGGCATCAGCACCCCGAGCCCTTGCTGCCGGAACGGAGATTCCCAATCACACGAATCCCGCCTCGCCGCCAGCGTGACAAACGACGCCAGGGTGTCGTAGTTCGTGCTCAGACATTCCGAGGCCTTCCCCGAATCGAACTTCTCCCACGGCGCGGACAGCAGCTCGTCGACGAGCGTGTTCACGTCCGCATCCCACGCCGCGGCGGTCACAACCTGATTCCAGCCGATCGCGGCGTTGCCTTCGATCTCCTCCGTCGCCACCACACGCAGCCTCGTCGCGAGCACGATCTGCGGCTGACGGGTCGGGCTTGTCGAAACCACCTCGGGCCCGGCGCCGGCCGCGAGCAGCGCAATCACAAGCGGAACGACGTTCATGGCAACACTCCCATGGAAAGAAGGCGGTCGATCGCCGAACCCGGTCCGATCTGCACTCGGCGGGACGAACCCGCGGTGGGGATGAAGGGCATCGCCGCGGAAGTCCTGCCGACCCCGCCCACAGGTGCCATCGCCTTCGGCGCGCCCGCGGACGCGAGCCGGGTTTCGGAGCCCCCGCCGTCGGGCAGGCCCGCGGTGGGCCCCGGCCGGAAGAGCGCCGCTCCCAGCACCACCACCATCGCCAACGAGGCCGCGCACGCAACCGACCTCCAAACCCGCGCCCGGCCCGAGCCTTCGACGCGACCTCGCTCGCGCCCGGCGCGGAACGCGAGATCGACCGCGTCGAGCGCGAACGGCGCGGCCTCGACGCGCCGCAGCGCCGCGATGAACTCCTGCTCCGCGGGTGTCAGGCCCGCGCTGTGTTCGTCGGAATGACCTTGGGACATGGTGGCTCCAGCAGTGAACGGAGTTCGGAGAGGGATTCCTGAAACCGGCGATGGGCCGTGGCCGGGGACAGCCCGGTCACCGAAGCGATCTGCTCGAACGTCAACCGCCCCCACACTTTGAGCACGACAATCTCTCTCGCCTCGCGGGGCAAATGGTTCAGTGCTTCGGACAATCCGCGGGGATCGAGCGAAGAATCGGACACTCCCTCGCGGAACAGCATCGGGCG
>JBMOHX010000070.1:0-13236 GCA_049317625.1 Phycisphaerales bacterium | reverse complement strand
TGTTTTGGAGCTTGTTTGGGGGCCGCGGGGACGGCGGAGGGATCCGCGACCGTGGCTTCGCAGGACACACGCCGGAGGCGTTGATGAACGATAGTCCAGCAGGGAAGCCGTCCCCGAATCACGGCCACATCGTGGAGCTGGACATCCAGCGGGAGCTGAAGGACAGCTACCTCACGTACGCGATGAGCACGATCATGGACCGCGCGCTGCCCGATGTGCGCGACGGCCTGAAGCCGAGCCAGCGGCGCATCTTGGTCGCGATGGAAGACCTCAAGCTGCGCCCGAGCCGCAAGCACCTCAAGTGCGCGAAGATCTGCGGCAACACCTCGGGTGACTACCACCCGCACGGCGAGGCGATTGTCTACCCGACGCTGGTGATCCTGGCGCAGGGCTGGCGTACGCGCGTCCCGCTGGTGGACCCGCAGGGCAACTTCGGCTCCATCAACGGCGATGCTCCGGCGGCGATGCGGTACACCGAGGCGCGGATGACCCACGCCGCTGTGGACATGCTCGCGGACATCGACCAGGAGACGGTGGACTTTCAGCCCAACTACGACGACCGCCTGATGGAGCCGACGGTGCTCCCGGGCAAGTTCCCGAACCTGCTCATCAACGGCGGGGTGGGCATCGCGGTGGGCATGGCGACGAGCCTGCCGCCGCACAACCCGACCGAGGTCTTCGACTCGATCATCCGAGTCCTCGAGAACCCGGAGATCGCGCTCGATGAGCTGATGCGGGATGTGCTCGACGCCGAGGGCAAAGTGGTCCGCGAGGGGATCAAGGGCCCGGACTTCCCGACCGGCGGCGTGATCCACGGCCGGCGCGGGATTCTCGACGGGTACATGAACGGGCGCGGCAAGGTGCGGGTGCGCGGTTCGGTGCACGTCGAGGAGGCGGGCAAGGATCGGCAGCAGATCGTGATCGACGAGATCCCCTTCATGGTGGCGCAGGGGAACCTGGTCGAGTGGATTGTCGACGCGATCAAGGAAGAGAAGATCGGCGACGTGGCCGACGTTCACGACTACTCGGGGCGCGAGGCGCAGACGAAGGTCGTGATCGAGCTGAAGCGCGGCGCCGACCCGCGGGTCGTCGAGAACCAGTTGTACGAGTTCACCCCGCTTCAGCAGACGTTCAGCATCATGAACATCGCGCTGGTGAACCGCCAGCCGCGGACGCTGAGCCTGCGGCAGTTGATCGATTTGTACATCGCCCACCGCGTCGACGTGATCAGGCGTCGGACCGAGTACCAGCTCCGCGAGGCGAAGAAGCGGGCGCACCTGTTGGAGGGCATGATCCTCGCGGTGTGCGATATCGACGAGGTGATCCGCGAGATCCGCGCGAGCAAGACGCGCGAGGAAGCGATCGAGCGCTTGATGGCCCGCCGGTTCTCGATCCCCGCGAGCCACCCGTACGCGTTGAAGATCCCCGAGGCCCTCATGCGGATCGTGGACACCGCTGGCGCCGCTGGCGGAGTACTTCTGACCCGGGTGCAGGCCGAGCACATCGGCGCGATGCGACTGATCCAGCTCGTCGGGCTCGAGATCGAACGGCTCGTCGGGGAGTACCGGCAGTTGGTGGAGCAGATCGCCGAGCTCGAGGACATCCTCGCCTCGCCCAGCCGCGTCGCGGCGATGATCAAGGCCGACTGCGAGGAGATGCGGGCCCGCTACGCAACCCCGCGCCGGACGCGCATCGAGGACGCCGGTGGCGATATCAACATCGCGGAACTGATCCCGCAGGAGACCGTCGCCCTCACGATCAGCCACCACGGGTACGTCAAGCGGGTGCCGCTCGACACGTACCGGCAGCAGAACCGCGGGGGCAAGGGCATCCGCGCAGGGGACACGCGCGGCGACGACGACTTCATCGAGCACCTCTTCGTCGCCAGCACGCACGACGACCTGCTGTGCTTCACCGACACGGGGCGTGTCTTCAAGATCAAGGTCTACGAGATCCCCGAGATGAGCCGTACCTCGACGGGGCGGGCGATTGTCAACATCATCCAGCTCAGGCCCAACGAGCGGAGCTGCGCATACCTCGCGATCAAGAACTTCGAGGAGGGGAGCAACTACCTCACCTTCGTGACCCGCAACGGGATCGTGAAGCGCACGCCGTTGAAGGAGTACCGGAACGTCGGAGCTTCCGGCCTTATCGCGGTCGGGCTGAAAGAAGGCGATTCGCTGCTCGACGTGACCCTCACGGACGGACGGGACGACCTGCTGCTCGCGACATCCGGGGGCATGGCGATCCGGTTCAACGAGGAAGACGCCCGCCTGATGGGGCGTCCCGCCGAGGGCGTGAAGGGAATCGAACTCGAGGACGGCGACCAGGTCATCAGCATGGTGCGGATCCCCATGCAGGCCGACGCCGATGGGGACCTCATGACGGCCGATCCGTCCATGACGCTCCTCACCATCACCGACAAGGGCTACGGCAAACGCACGCCGATCGACGAGTACCGCGTGGCGCCCGAGGCCGGGAAGATGCGGTCGCAGTCCCGCGGCGGCAAGGGGCGCGTCGACATCAAGCTCAACGAGAAGAACGGTCGCAGTGTCGCGGCTCTTCGCATGACCGTGAGCGACGACGTTGTGGTCATCACCAAGGGCGGTCAACTCGTCCGCATGCCCGCCGCGACCATCCGCGAATGCGGTCGCGGCTCGCTGGGCGTACGGGTGGCTTCGCTCAACGACGGTGACCAGGTGATCGCGGCGGCACCGGTGCTCGAAGCGGTGAAGGCGGAGGAGAACGCCGGGGGCGCAGCGCCCCCCGCGCCTACGGACGACGGAGGAACGATCGGCTCTTGACGGGGACTGGACTTCTCGGCGGGGTACTCGGTCCGCCGGGGATCAGAAGGACGCGACGACATGGCGACAGATTGGTCGGACGACATCGTGATCTCGGATCTCTCGGACGAACCCGCGTTCTCCGAGGATCTCTCGTCGATCATCGAGAGGATTGATCAGAGCGACAAGCACGTGCCGCACGTGGTACTCAACATGGCCGGGGTGACCTATCTGAACTCGTCGAACCTCGGCCAGTTGCTCAAGCTCCGCAAGGTGCTCGCGGATCGCCACCGCATGCTCAAGCTCTGCTCCGTGAACGAAGAGGTCTCTTCGCTGTTCTCGATCGCCGGGCTCAACAAGGTCTTTCGCTTCGCGCCCGACCCGATGACCGCGCTGGCGGGGATCCAGATCGAGAGCGAGTCGTCGGACGGGGACCGGGCTTGAGCCCCCATCTCCCGTGATCGCCGCAACAACGATCGCTACCGCCACACCTGGATCGTCGAGGGAAGCCCCCGTCGCCGAACTCCGTGAACTCCGCAAGGTCTACTACAAGCCCGACGGCTCGATCATGGTCGAGGCCCTTCGTGGCATCGACCTCTCCATCATGCACGGGGAGTACGTCGCGATCATGGGCTCGTCGGGGTCGGGGAAGTCCACCCTCATGAACGTGCTCGGGTGTCTCGATCAGCCCACGTCGGGCGCGTACCTGCTCGACGGCAGGGACATCGCCGCGATGTCCGATGAGGACCTCTCCCGCTACCGGGGCGTGAAGATCGGCTTCGTGTTCCAGGCCTTCAACCTCATCGCCGAGCTGACGATCCTCGAAAACGTTGCCACACCGCTCTTTTACCAGGGCGTTCCCAAGAAGACGCGCCTCGAGCGTGCCGCGGCGATGCTGGGAAAGGTGGGGCTCGGTGATCGCATCGACCACCGGCCGCGTGAGCTCTCCGGCGGACAGCAGCAGAGGACCGCGATCGCCCGGGCCCTGGTCACCAAGCCGGTCGTCCTGATGGCGGACGAACCCACGGGCAACCTCGACTCGGCCACGGGCCGCCAGATCCTCGAGCTGTTCGAGGAGCTGCACGCCTCGGGCATGACGATCATCATGGTCACGCACGACGATTCCATCGCGGGGCGTTGCAAGCGGGTTGTGCGGCTGAAGGACGGCGTGGTCGAGTTCGATCGGCGGAACTGACGGTGGCCCGGCCATTCGCGGCGGCCAGCGCTCTACCGGTACCGCGTCGGATCCTTCACGCCCGCGGCCTTGAATCCCGCGGCACGCAGCACGCAACTGTCGCACTGACCACACGCCAGTCCCGCGTCGTCCGGGTCGTAGCACGAGTGCGTCAACGAAAAATCCACGCCCAGGTCCGTGCCGAGCCGGATGATCTGCGCCTTCGTCAGGTTGATCAGCGGGGTGTGGATGCTCAGCGCGACCCGCCCCGCGGCGAGCTCGTTCACGCCCGCCTTCGTGCCCAGGTTCGCGGTGCGCTGGAACGATTCGATGAACTCCGGCCGGCAGTCCGGGTACCCGGAGTAGTCGACCGCGTTCACGCCCGCGAATAGATGAGCCGCGCCGCGAGCCTCCGCGAACCCCGCCGCCATCGATAGGAAGATCAGGTTCCGCGCGGGCACGTACGTGATCGGGATCTCGGCGTTCATCGCCGCTTCGTTGCGGTTCTTCGGCACCGGGATATCGGCCGTGAGCGCCGAGGCCCCGAACGCCCGCAGGTCCAGCACCATGGTGAGGTGCTCGGCGGCGCCGAGTGAAGCGGCCACGGCCCGCGAAGCCGCGAGCTCGGCCCGATGTCGCTGCCCGTAGTCGAACGAAAGGCACAAGCACCGGAAGCCCTGCGAACGAGCCACGGCAAGCACCGTCGCGCTATCGAGACCGCCGGAGAGGAGGATGATGGAAGAGGGCAATGGGGAATGGGGAATGGGCAATGGAGGGGAAGAAGGCAATGGGGCAGGGGGAGAGGGCAAGGGGGAATGGGCAATGGGCAGTGGGGTCGGAGCGGGGTTCGGGAGTTCAGGTGTCATCCGTCGCTCATCGGCAAATGTGTGACGCCGCTCGCGCCCAAATCACGATCGTCCATATGCACGCCCGCACTACGTCTTCCCCAGTGCCCAGTGCCCAGTGCCCATTGCCCATTGCCCATTGCCCATTGCCTCTCTCCCCCATTGCCCTCTTCCGCCTATCATCGCCCCCACCATAGAGGATTTCCACCATGGAAGCAGGCATTGTCGGCTTGCCGAACGTAGGCAAGAGCACGCTGTTTAACGCCCTGACGAAGGCCAACGCCCTCGCCGCGAACTACCCGTTCGCGACGATCGAGCCGAACGTGGGGGTGGTGCCGATCCCGGATCCTCGTCTGCACACCATCCAGAAGTACGTGAAGACGCAGAAGGTGATCCCGGCGGCCTTGCGCCTGGTGGACATCGCGGGCATCGTGAAGGGTGCGTCGCAGGGTGAAGGCCTGGGGAACAAGTTCCTCAGCCACATCCGCGAGGTGGACGCCATCCTTCAGGTCGTCCGGTGCTTCACCAAGGCCCCCGGCGGTGAAGACGTGACCCACGTGGCCGGCACCGTCGACCCGATCCGCGACATCGAGATCATCAACATGGAGCTGATCCTCGCCGACCTCGAGACCGTCGAGGGCACCTATGGCAAGTCCGAACGCGCGGCCAAGAGCGGCGACAAGGAGCACGTCGCGCGGTTCGAGGTCCTCAAGAAGCTCAAGCCCGTGCTCAGCGCCGGCAAGAACGCCCGCTCGCTGAAAGTTGAAGACCCCGAGCAGCTCCGCCAGATGAAGATGCTCGGCCTGATCACCGCCAAGCGCGTGCTGTACGTGATGAATGTCGACGAGGACGATCTCCAGGGCCAGAACGAGATGTGCAAGAAGGTCCGTGCCTTCGCCGCGGCGGAGGGCGCAGAAGTCGTTCCGGTGTGCGCGAAGATCGAGAGCGAACTGGGGCAGATGGCCGAAGGCGAGCGTCAGGAGATGCTCGAGGCCCTCGGCCTCACCGAACCGGCGCTCGTGAGCCTCTCGCACGCCGCGTACAAGCTGCTGGGGCTCCAGAGTTACTTCACCGCGGGCGAGAAGGAAGTGCGTGCGTGGACGGTGCCGGTGGGCGCGACCGGACCGCAAGCCGCGGGCGTGATCCACACGGACTTCGAGAAGGGCTTCATCCGCGCGGAGATCTACTCAATCCCTGACCTCGAGCAGCACAAGACCGAGAAGGCGATCCGCGAAGCGGGCAAGATGCGGATCGAGGGCAAGGAGTACGTGATGCGGGATGGGGACGTGTGTCACTTCTTGTTCAACGTGTAGCGGAAGGCCGTAGGGCATAGGCCATAGGCCATAGAACGAGTGACACTGGGCACTTTGGGACTGTGGCACTTTCGCCTCACGCGAAGTCGCGGCGGTAGGCGTCGATCGTGCGGGCTTGGGCGGCGACGCCGTTGTCGCCGAAGACCGCGTTCGCGTTGACCGAGAGGGTGTACCAGCCGTTGTCCGCGGCTGACCACGAGCCATTGACTGGATTGACGCGGTACCGGGCCAGCTTCGTGGTCGGGTTCCAACTCAGTATGGTGAGGCTGTACGTGCGTCCCTCGCCGGTCAGGGTGAGGTCGTCGCTGCCGAGCGAAGTTGCGTCCATCCCGCCCAGTCCGCCGTAGTGAACGTCGATGAGCCATTCGGTGGACGAGGGTTGGCCGCTGACAACGTATGCGGACGGACGATCAAACCACAAGTAGGCCGGAGGGAAAGTGACCGCAGACACCGCGAGGCCGCCCTGGTCGTACACGGCGTTCGCGTTGAGCCGCACGGTGTACAGCCCGGTGTCCTCGTAGTCCCACGATGCCCCCGGCGCTGCGAATCGGTAGGTTGCGACGACAGCCCCGTTGAGATACTGGACTTGCCAGAGTTCTGAGGGCATGTAGCTACGCCCCACGATGCTCAGGTCACCATTGCTCAGCGAGCTGAGGCGCGGGTCCGAACCATCAAAGCGGATGTTGACAAGCCAAGCGTCGTCCGTCACGGTCGAGGAGACGAGGTTTGCGGTGATGGGCGGGACGAAGTAGAGATTCAGCGTGTGCAGGCTCGCGCCGAGGATCGGCTCTCCGCTGGTCCGAGTTACCTCGTAGGCGTTGAGCGCGACAGACCACGCGCCGTTGTCGCTCGCCTCCCACGAGCCACCGGCGGCCGCGAAGCGGTACGCGACGCGCGCGGTTCCTGAATCGAGGTAGCTGATCGCCAAGCCGGTGGCGGTGAGCGTTTGACCGCCGCGGGAGACGCTGATGTCACCCACGCCGAGCGTTGCGAGGTTGATGCTGCGATAGTTGGCGTAGTCCACCTGAACGTAGAGCTCGCCGCTGGTCGCCCAGGCCCCTGCAACGCTGACCGGTGGCACGACGGAGGTCACGCTGAGCGGGCTGAACGTCCGCGCGGGCACGGGCGTCCCGTTCGAATCCGAGACGGCGTTCGCGCCTAGCGAGACGGTGTACTCGCCCACAACCATCGCGCTGCCGAACTCGTAGGTGACACTCCAAATCTGCGAGGAAAGTCGTGTGGCCGCCACCATCCGCGCCACGCCGAGGCTCCCGTTGGGCCCGACGGCCGTCACGTCTGCGTCGTGGAACGAACCGGCCGTGAAGCCGCGCGGCGAGTCATAAGTGATCGTCACTTGCCAGCGGTCCTGGGCGGCGACATAAGACGGGGCAATCGTCGCGGCGAGCGTGTCGAACAGCAACGGAAGGCTCGTGAACTCACCTATCCCGGACCGGTTGCCTTGAAGGTCCGCGAGAGGATTCAACATCCACAGACGTGCAACGCCGGTGTCACGCCAAGACCAAGTGCCCGACGGTGCATCATCCCGCACCGTGATGAGGTACGAGCCATCGGTCTGAAGCACGGCGGACGAGTTGAGGGAGAATCGGAGGTTGTACCTATCCCCGCCCGTCCGTTGCACCGTGGACGCAAAGATCGGGATGACCGAGTTGAGGCAGGCCGGGTCGATCCCGGTGTCGTCTGAAAGCCGAAGGTCGATCAGCCAGCTGCTGGTCGTAAAGCGGTGCGCGAGAATCTCCACGCGTGGGTTCGACTGCCCGGAGACCGTGAATGCTCCGGCGTTAAAGGCGGGCGACTGCGCGGAGACGCTCTGGCGCAACATACCAGCGAGGACGGTGACCGCGTAGTCCCCGTTGTCGTGGTGGCTGAAGACACCGTCGGGCGCGAGCATCCGAACAGTCACGATCGACTTCCCGTTCTGCAACGGGGCACCCACAGCCGTGACCGTCGCGTTCATCGTCAGTCCGTGCGGAGTGAGGACCTGCGCGAACGTCGCACCAGTGACCACACCCGAAGTCAGGGCGAGCGTCGGTACCTCCAGCTGGATGTCGGCCCATCGGTCTCGGGTCAGGGCGGAAAGCTCGATCGTGAAACTCGCGGTCCGCGCCATTGTTGAGTCATCAAAGATGATCGCTGCCGCAACGATCTGCCGCGGCGTGGCGTTACCCGATACCGACTGCACGGCACCCTCTCGGAGAATGAACTCATAGCGACCGGCCTGCAGATTCGACACCGCACCGCCCGGCCCCAAGAGGCGGTACGCCGCCAGGTAGCTGGTGCTGCCGGCGACGTCCTGTTCGGGTGCGCGGATGAGGGACAGCTCAGCACCGTCGGCGCGAACGGCCATGAGGTCCGAGTCGTCGAACGAAGACGGATCGATCCCGGTTGGGGATTCGAACCTGACCTTGACAAGCACTGCCGAGCCCTCGTTCGTGAGCGAATCGAAGGTGGCGCGTGGTGCACCGAACCACAAGTTGAAGTCGCCGAGCGGGGTGGCCGGCAGGAACGAGAAGTACGTCGGAGCGACCTGAACTGACCGGAGGGCAACTGAGTATCGCCCCGACTCGAAAGCGTCCCAGGTGGAACCGGGAGCGGTGACCCGGTACGTGGCGACGATCGCGCCGTCGATGAACTGCTGCTGGAAGAGCGAGGACGCGAGCGGGTTTCCCGAGGGGTCGATCACCGAGAGGTCGCCGTCATCGATACGATTGCCGAACCACGCGTTCGCGGGCACACCCTGGTACCGCACGTTGATCAGCCAACTTCCCGCGTCCACCGTCGTCGACACCAGCGCTGCGAACGCCGACGGGAACCACAGGTTGTTCGTTGCGATATCCGCCGCGACAGAGGTGCCTCCCGCGAGGTCGGCGACTCCGCCAGCCCGGATGGCGGTGGTGTACCGCCCCGAGTCGCCGGCGTCCCACCATTTCCCCGGTGCCTGGATCGAATACACGGCGCGGACGCCGTTCTGCCCCGCGAGCGGCACAAACGTCACGAGGGCGGCGGCGTACGCGGAGCCGTTGTCTCGAAGGACCTGAACATCGTCGTTACCGAGGGTCGAGGTGTCCACGCCGCCGGGCGACGTGTATTCCACGGCTGCATAGAACCGAGTGCCGTCCGTCCAAGCACCCCCGAAGGAGGCCTCAACCGACAACGCGGTACGTGTTTCCAACGCTTCAAAGCAGTCGCAGTTTCGCATGTCGTTCACCCTCTTTGCCGGGGCGGCGTCGGTGCTGCCCCAAACTTCTCAGCATTGTCTCGGCGGACCTTTCGGCCCGCCAAGTAAGAAGCGGGGAAAGGGCGTTACGCGGGGACCGGACAGTTCTTTTTTTTTCAAAAACAGGCAAGATCCCGGTTTGGTCTCTCGAGCCAGCAGTCGGATGCGAGGCATCCCTATCAAAGGAATCTCTTCACAATCGCGCAAACGCCGCGCATGAATGATCGTGCCATCGCGCGGCCCCACTCGGGCCATCCGGGAGACGATGTCGCGTTGACACTGACCGCCTGCAACCTGAAGAAGGGTCTGAGCCTGACGAACGCGGCGTGAGCCCACGCGCGGATCGTGCCGTGGGAAACGCGGCGGACGGCGATGAACCTGTTGGCACGCGATCACGCGAGGAGCCGAGCTGGCGAAGGTTCCCCGAGGGGAATGGTCAGAGGTTCCCGTAGTCGATCAGAAATAGAACCGCGGGAGCAGAATGAGTGGCCGGCCCAGCGCCGCGGTTCCATCGGCACCGAAGACCGAGTTCGCGTTGACGCTGAACGAGTAGAACCCGTTGTCGGCGGAGGTCCAGGCGCTGCCGCTTGGGTTGATCCGGTACCGGGCGACCTGCCACACCGGGTCCCACGAGAGAAAGGCCACCGTGTAGGCGAGACCCTCGCGCGTCACCGTCAGGTCGTCGTCACCGAGGGAAGCGGCGTTCATCCCGCCGACGCCGCCGTAGTGGAATCCGATGATCCAATCGGACCGCTGAAGGGCGTCGAACGAGAAGAACGCCGCGGGGCGCGCGAACCAGAGTGAGACAGGGGCGAAGGTGGTCGCGGCGACGGGGAGGTTTGCGCCATCACGGACGGCGTCGGCGACGAGCTCGACGGTGTACGGGCCGTTGTCCTCGTAATCCCACGCGCCGCCGGGGGCGGCGAAGCGGTAGGTCGCGACCACTGCGCCGCTCAGATACTGCACTTGGCTGAGCTGGGAGGTCATGTAGCCGCGACCCGCAATGCGAAGGTCGCCGTTGCCCAGCGTGTTCAGTCGCGGGTCCGAACCTTCGAACCGGATGTTGACCAGCCATGTGGTGTCCGTCACCGTCGACGAGATCAATCGCGGCGTGATCGGCGCGGCGAAGTAGAGGTTGAGGGTCTGCAGCTCCGCGCTGGAGAACGTCTCCCCGTTCGTCCGGAGCACCGCGTCGGATTGCAGGACAACGCTCCAGGCCCCGTTGTCGCTTGGATCCCATGTGCCTCCGGCGGGCGCGAAGCGGTATGTCACCCTTACCCTGTTGTAATACTCTTCGGGGGCCACAATCACGCCGGTGGCGGTGAGGGCCTCGCCGCCGCGAGAGACGGTCAGATCTTCGACGCCGAACGTCGTCTGGTCGATCCCGTAAGAGGCGGCGAAGTTGACCTCAACCACGAGCTCCTCGCGGGTTGCCCATGTCGCCGCGACGCTGACCGCCGGCACGACAAAGTTCACCTGAAGCGGGCTGAAGGCCTGCGCGGGTGCGGGCGTCCCAGTCGCATCGAAGACGGCGTTGGCGGCGAGCGAGATGGGGTAGCGTTCCACGGCCATTTGGGCACGGAACTCGTAGACGACGGTCCAACGGCCCGCGTCGAGGTGATTCGCCTCCACCAACCGCGCGAGACCAAGGCTCCCGCCCTGCCACTGCGACACGATATCGCCGTCGTGGAATGCACCCACGCTGAATCCTTGTGGCGATTCGTACGTGAGCGTGACCTGCCAGCGGTTCTCGGCGGCGTAGTACGCGGGTGCGAGGGTTGCGGAAGGGGCGTCAATCTGCACCGGAAGTGTCGGCATCTCTCCCGAGCCCGATCGATTGCCCAGTGTGTCGGCGACCGCTCCGTACATCCAGATGCGAGCGGTCCCCGAGTCGCGCCACGACCACACCCCAGAGGGCGCAGCGCCGCGAACCGTAACCAAGTAGGACCCGTCGGCTTGGAGTGCGGGCGCGCCCTGATAGCCAAAGCTCACGTTGTAGTACTGGCTGGTGGTGGATCGCTGCACCGTGGCGGCGAACAACGGAACGATCGACGCGAACGAGCCCGGGTCGATGCCCTCATCGTCGGAGAGGCGGACGTCGATGAGCCACTCGGAGTCCGTGAAGCGGCGCGCGAGGATCTCGACGCGCGGGTTGGACTGGCCCGCCACCGTGAACGTCCCCGCGTCCCAGGCAACCGCCTGAGACGAGCCGCTCGCACGCAGCATCCCCGCGACGACGGTGACCGCATAGTCGCCGTTGTCGTGGTGGTTGAAGAAGCCGTCGGGCGCCAGCATGCGAACGGTCACGCGCGACGTCCCGTTCGCAGGCGCGGCGACGACGGACCTCAAGGTCGCGTTCATCGTGAGGCCGTGCGGCGTGATGACCCTCGCAAACGTTGCACCCGCAACCACACTCGACGTCAGGGCGACCGTCGGCACCTCGATCGCGATGTCGGCCCATCGATCTCGCGAGCTTGTACCGGGCTCGATCTCGAAACCCACGACATGGACCCCAGAGCTGGCATCGAAGATGTACGTTTCCGCGACCGTCTGCCGCGGCGTGGCGAATCCCGAAACGCTCCGCACTGCGCCCTGCGTGACGACAAACTCGTAGCGACCGGCCTGCAGGTTCGCGACCTGCCCGCCCGGCCCCAGAAGTCTGTAGGCGGCGCGATAGCTGGTACTGCCGGGCACATCGTGCTCGGGGGCGCGGATGAGTGACAGCTCGGCACCGTCGGAGCGGACGGCCAGAAGATCCGAGTCGTCGAACGAAGCCGGATCGATCGCGTTCGGGGCGTCGAACAGGACCTTCGCGAGGACCGCCGATCCCTCGTTCGTGATCGAATCGATCGTCGCGCGTGGTGCGCCGAACCACAGGCCGAAATCGCCG
Organism: Phycisphaerales bacterium; assembly: GCA_049317625.1. GTDB lineage: Bacteria > Planctomycetota > Phycisphaerae > Phycisphaerales > UBA1924 > JBEIUO01. The sequence continues at coordinate 996 of JBMOHX010000070.1, read as the reverse complement.
AATGGTGTGGCCGGCAGATAGGAGTATCGACCGATGACCTCCATCGGCCGGAGGGCGACGGAGTAGCGTCCCGACTCAAACGCGTCCCACGCAGAACCGGGAGCGTCCACCCGGTACGTCGCGACGATCGCACCATCGATGAACTGCAGCTGGAAGAGCGAGCTTGGAAGCGCAGTGCCCGCAGGATCGAGAACCGAGAGATCACCGTCGTCGATGCCCGGGGGGAACTCTTCCGTCGTCACTCCGCTGTACCGCACGTTGATCAGCCAACTCCCACCATCCACTGTCGTCGACACCAGCGCGGCAAACACCGCGGGGAACCACACGGAGTTCGTGGCGATGTTCGCTGCCGCCGTGGTACCTCCGGCGAAATCGACGACTGCACCGGCCCGGACAGTGGTGACGTAGATGCCCGAGTCGGCCGCGTCCCACCAGTTTCCAGGCGCGCGGATCGAGTAGACAGCTCGCACACCGTTCTGGCCGGCGAGTGGCGCGGCGGCCACCAGGGCCGCCGGATGCTGGGCGACCGTGGCCTCAACGATGATCACGTCGTCATCGCCGAGACTCGCGGCATCGATACCAGCGGGCGATGTGTACTCGACGGCGGCGTAGAAGTGAGTGCCGTCGGTCCAGGCACCCCCGAAGGTGGACTCGATAGACAACGCGGTACGTGTTTCCAACGCTTCGAAGCGGTCGCCGTTTCGCATGTTGTTCACCCTCTTTGCCGTGGCCGCGTCGGTGCTGCCCCGAACCGTTCCGCATTCTCGCGGCGGATTCCTCGGTGCTCAATTTAAGAGACGGCGAAAGCGCGCTTCCTAGGGTCCGGAAAGTTCGAGTTTCGTAGAAATAGGTAAGTTCACGCTCTTGGTCTCTGTCCCACGCCTGCCCGACCTCACGTGCATCCTGTACACGAATGCTCCCGCTGACCAATCGAATCCTCGTGAATGGAGTGATTCGTTGGGACGGGACGTCTCGACAATGAACAAAGGGGAAAGT
>JBMOHX010000069.1:0-13322 GCA_049317625.1 Phycisphaerales bacterium | reverse complement strand
CGCCGCGCGGCTTCGATGACGTGCTGGCAGGTCGCCTCGGAGCACACGCCCTTGTTGTAGTCCTCGATGCACACGACGTCGCACGCGGGGAGCGCGGCCTCGAACGCGGCGAGCATGGCCGCGAGCGCCTCGTGCCCGAGCGGGTCGCGGGACTCGTAGTCCACGCGGAACATCTTCTGCGGGTGGCGAGATTGCGCGAGGCCGATCAGGTTCTGCTTGAGTGTGGTCGGACGCTGAGGGTCCCTCACGAGTCCATCGATGTCGATGCCCGATGCGCGGAGCGACTCCCGCAGCTGAACAGCCGCGGCGTCGTCGCCGGTGGCGCCGAAGGCCTTCACGCCCGCGCGGAGGGCCGCCAGGTCGAGGCACACGTTCGCGCTCCCGCCCGCGCGGTGCTCGCTGCGTCTCACGTGCAGCACGGGCACCGGCGCGTCGGCGCTCAGACGCTCCGCGTCGCCGTACACGTACTGGTCCAGCATGAAATCGCCGAAGACTAGGGCCGTGAAAGGACGCCATTCCGACATCGCTCGAAGGAGATCATCCATGGAACAGTGATTGTTGCCCCTCCGCGCGACCCGAGCGAGCACTATTCGACGGGCTGGGTCGCGGCGGCGAGGACGTGGGCCCGCAGCTCTTCCTCGCCGGCGCCGAAGCGGAGCGAAACGCGCGGCCGCGCGACCTCGCACGGCCAGAGCTCCGGCCGGACGCGTGAAAGCTTGGACCAGTCCTTCTCGGTGCAGACCACCGCGGACGCGCCGGAGGCTCGCGCGAGGTCCATCAGCCGCGCGAGCGCCGGAGCGCCGAACGGGTCGTGATCGGGGAGCACGAGTTGGCCGGAGATGTTGGCGCCGGACTGGGTCAGCGTGTGAAGGAAGGACTCGGGCCGACCGATCGCGCAGGTCGCAACGATGTTCCGGCCCCGGAGCCACTCGATGCGCTCCGAGCGCTCGTGCTCGGCGCGGTTGACCCGCAGCTCGGACCAGTCGTGGTCGCACAGAGCCACGACGTGTGGACCGCCCGCGGCGTCCAGTGATCGGCGGATCTCGTTGCAGGCCGCGCTCCCCGCGCGGCGCGCGTGGGTCACCACGACCGCGGTCGCTCGCGACACTGAAGTCACGGGCTCGCGGAGCCAGCCGGCGGGCAGCATGCGATCGAGGTGCGCGGGGCGGGTCGCGTCGATGACGAGGATGTCCGCCTGTCTCGCGATGCGGCGGTGCTGGAAGCCGTCGTCGAGGACGACGCACGAGACCGCTTCACCCTCGTCGGAACCGAAGAGCCCGAGGAGCCCGCCGAGCCGATCCGGTTGCGCGACGACCGGCAACCGCGGGTACGCCCGAAGGTAAAGCCGTGCCTCGTCGCTCTGGAGTCCGCCGGGATGTCCGTACCCGCGCATCGCGACCGCGGGCGCGGCACCAGCCTCGAGCAGCCAGCGCAGGATCTCCAGCGTCAGCGGAGTTTTTCCGGTGCCACCCACCGAGAGGTTGCCGACCGAGATGACAGGACGATCCAGCGTGACGACGCCGACCCCACGATCGAACCGGCGGTTGCGGATCCCGACGATCCACTCGTGGATCGAGGCGGGGATCGCGGCCAGCCACGCCGGGAGCGGCGGTTGATCTGTGCTGCTCATGGCGCGGGAGGGTCCGGTGGCGAGGAGAGGCGCGGCCCGCGCGCTGGGTCGCGCTTCAGCGCGGCGGCCCTCCGGATCTCGCGCTGCTCCGCGCGGTAAAGGCGCACGTTGTTCAGCATGTCGAAGCACGCCAGTCCGAACACCAGCGTCACGAGCGACATCGTCAGGATCCCGGTCATCGCGAAGAGCTTCTGCTGCGTGCCCGGGTCGATCAGGCTCATCGCGGCCACGAAGAGAGGGCAAGTGAACATCATCAGCAACCCGGTCGCGATCCGGATGCGCCGCCGGCTCGGGGGCATGTCCGACCGCATCAGGTGCAGGACGTGCAGGCCGATCACCACGAGGGCGACGAAGCCCACGGGCACCATCGCCCACGCCGGCGCGATGGGCCCCTTCGCGGCGAGCAGCAGGATCAAGGCTTCGCCCTTTCTCCGCGCGGCCGCGCGAGCATGGGGAGCAAAGCCCGCATGGGAAGACCCATGATGGTCGTCTCGTCGCCTTCGAAGACGATGGGCCAACCGGCCTCGACGCGCTCGCTCAGGTTGTATCCGCCGGCCTTGCCCTTCCACCCGCCGGTGGCGAGATAATCGGAGATCATCGAGTCTGTGAGCTTTCCGACCCGCACGCTGGCGGAGTCGGTGAAGATGTGACGGCGGCCGGTCGAGCGTTCGATCATCGCCACGCCGGTGATCACCTCGTGCTCGGACTCGGAGAAGGCTTCGAGCATCGCGGCGGCCTCTTGCTCGTCCGCCGGCGTGCCGAGCATCCGACCGTGCTTGACGCAAGTGGTGTCCGCGCCGAGCACGATCTCCGATTCGCCCGCGCAGTCCAGCGCGGCGCCCGCCCAAGCCTTCAAGTAGGCCAACGCGGCGACCCACTCGCGGGGTGTGACCCGCCCGGGCCGCAGCACCGCGTCGTCGAAGCCCGGGTGCTCGGCGCGGTGCGGCACACCGGCGCGCGAGAGGAACTCGCGTCGGCGCGGCGATCGGCTGGCGAGCAGTACTCTGGGCAACGGGGACGGGATTGACTCCACGCCGAGAGTGTACGTCCGTTTGGCGGTCTGTATGATCTGGGCCATGCACGCGCACCTGCTCCAAATTGATCCGGCCTGGGAAGACGCGCCGACGAACTTCGCGGCGGCCGCGGCCTCTGCCCGGCTGGCGCGGCCCGCGCCGGGAGACCTGGTGGTGCTTCCGGAGATGTTTGATACGGGGTTCTCGATGAACGTGGCGAAGACCACCGACCGAGGCGCGACGCTCGATGCGATGGGCGCGATCGCCTCGGAGCACGGGGTGTGCGTGGTTGGCGGCCGGACCGTTGCTGGTGCGGCGGGCAAAGGCAGGAACGTCGCAACGGCGGTCGGGCCGGGGGGCGAGGTGCTCTGCGAGTACACCAAGTGCCACCCGTTCACGTTGGGCGGCGAGCACCTGTCGTTTGAGTCCGGTGACGGCCCGAGGGTCTTTGAGTGGAAGGGGCTGCGGATCGCGCCGATCATCTGCTACGACCTCCGATTCCCGGAGCTCTTCCGGCGCGCGATGGTGATGGGCGCGGAGGCGTTTGTGGTGATCGCGTGCTGGCCCGCGACCCGGCACGCGCACTGGCGGGCGTTGCTCCCGGCCCGCGCGATCGAGAACCAGGCGTACGTGCTTGGTTGCAACCGATCGGGGAGCGACCCCAAGCTCGAGTACATGGGGGGATCGATGGCGGTTTCTCCCACGGGAGAGACGCTGGCGGAGACGTTTGAGCGGGGCTCGATCTTGAAAGTCGAAGTGGACCCGGGCGCGGTGCGACGCTGGCGCGAGAAGTTCCCGGCGTGGAAGGACCACCGGTTCATCTGAGGATGGCGCTCAGCCGACGCCGGCCACGCGGTCGACCTCGTCGAGCGTGGTGACGCCCTCGGCGACCATCTTCCAGCCGGACTGCGCGAGCGTGGTGAAGAGCCCGGCCTCGATGATCTTCTTCATCGCGGTGATCGAGGGGTTGTGGAGGATGATGTCGCGGAGCTCGTCGTTGACGTCGAGCAACTCGAAGAGAGCACGCCGACCTCTGTAGCCGGTACGGAGGCACTTGGCGCATCCGGTCGCCGCGAAGACTTTAGTTTTGCCGCCGAGGTACTTGCCGACGCGGGTTGCCTGGCCGGGAGAGACGGCGATCTCACGCTTGCAGACGTCGCAGAGCATGCGGACCAGGCGCTGCGCGAGCACGAGGTTGAGCGCGTTCGCGACGAGGTAGGGTTCGACTTTGAGGTCGAGCAAGCGGAAGACCGCGGAGATGGACTCCTTCGCGTGCACGCTGGAGAAGACGAGGTGGCCGGTGAGCGCGGCCTGCATCGCGGTGCGCGCGGTCTCTTCGTCGCGGATCTCGCCGACGAGGATGACGTCGGGGTCTTGGCGGAGGACGCTGCGCAGGAGCGCGCCGAAGGTGTTGCCCTTGTGCTCGTCGATGGGGATCTGGGTGGTGTTGTCGAGGTGGTACTCGACGGGGTCTTCGATGGTGACGACGTTGTACGACTGGCGGTCGATCTCGCGGATGGCGTTATACAGCGTGGTGGTTTTTCCGCTGCCGGTGGGGCCGACCGAGAGCAGAAGACCGGAGTCCTGCGAGGTGACCTGGCGGATGCGGTCGAGCATGTAGGGGGCCATGCCCAGGTCGTTGAGCGTGCCGGGAGAGCCGCGTTGGTCGAGGACGCGGACGACCAGTTTCTGGCCGTGCACGGAGGGGGTGAAGGAGATGCGGTAGTCGACGCGGCGTTCGCCGACGCGGGAGGAGAAGTGGCCATCTTGTACGGCGTCGCGTCCGGCGACGTGCATGTGGCAGGCGGCTTTGACGACGCCGTAGATGAGTTCGCCGACGCGCTTGCTCACCTCGACGATGGGGACCATGTCCCCGTCGACGCGCATGCGGATGTTGTACTTCTCCGACTTGGGCTCGACGTGAACGTCGGTCGCGCGGGCCTTCGACGCGACCTGGAGGATCATGCGGACGGCGTTGGGGCCATCGCTGGTTCCTTCGAGGACGTCGGAGTCGTTGTCGTTGGCGTCGACCACGCGCACCATCTCGCCGGGGCCCTTAGGGGGCAGGTTCTCGATGATCTCGGCGAGCTCGAACATCCAGCCGACTTCGGCGCTCTTGTCCAGCGGAGTGTGGAACGCCTCGACGACCTTGTCTTTCAAGACCTCGTCGATGCTCATGCTCGAGCGCGCGGGGCGGTCAGATTCCAGCAGGAACTCGTGCGAACCGACGCGGATGACGTCTCCCGGGCGGAGCACATGGCTCCCCTCAAGCTTGGCCTCGTTCACCTTCGTGCCGTTGCGGCTCCCGAGATCTCGCACAATCCAGGTGCTGGGCCCGTCCAGTTCGACGATGCAGTGCAGGCGGCTGGCCCGCTCATCGATGATCGGGATGGTGTTGTCCGGGCCGCGGCCGATGGTCACAGGGACGTCGACCAGCAGGACCGGCTTGGTCTGCCCGCGGATTGGGGTGAGTTTGAGCCTGGGGCTCGACATGGGCGATAGTTTACTAGGTTTGGCGGGCCAGGGGTGCGACCCCGGAAAGGATCCATGCGGCAGGCTAGCCCCCGCGTGGGCTGGGCGTTCGGTTCACGGGCCTCGAAGCGGGCGAGGCTACGCACGGCATCCGGTGAGCCGCGGCGCGGGTCGGCGCGAGGGTCTTGCGGAGAAGGTCTGCCGAACGGCGGGTGGCGTCGAGGTTCTTGCGGTGACGGTCGGTGTCGGCCTGGGAGGGTTCGGCGGGGAGGGGCTGGAGCGCTTGGAGTTGGGTGAGGACCGACTCGATCGCGGCGGTGGCACGAAGGGCGGCGCGGCGGAGGATGAGGTCTTCGGTTTCGTCGAGGGCAGCGGCGATGGAGGCGAGGGTTTGGTTGGGGTCGAAGAAGTGGGCGAGGACGGTGTTGAGTTGGGAGGGGGGCAAGCCGAGGGAGATGACCGGTTGGTGGACGGTCTACACCGGTAGATTGCACGGTATTCGGGAAGTTTGTCAAGTCTTCGATAGGTATTTTATAGGACAATATTAGGAACGAAGGATTGGGCATTGGGAGCAGCAGCAGTAAGCCGCGGTCGTGGCGCACGAACTAGGGTTTGCCGCGGGTGTCGTTGTCACGCGGGGGCGCGAGAAGCTCTCCGAAACCGAGAAGGCAACTCAGTAGGTGGATTCTGCGAGCCTCGGAACTCGGCGCCGCCTTCCGTGGCTTGGCTGTTCAAACAGAACACCAGTGCGCGTTGCCCCGCTCCGATTCGGGTCTGGCCGCGCGGGGGCTGTTGCGACTGACGCCGGACCTGCGGCTTCGTTTGCGAAGATGACCTCGGACTCAGCTCAGTGGTTTACCACTGCTCCGACCTCCGGGCGGGTTGCCGTGTTGCGGTTCGGGCTCGCGTTCTGGTAAAACTCCGTGCCTGGAATCTTCACTACGGGAGTTATTATGTCTGTATTATGTCCGCACTGTAAGGCCGAAGCCCCGGATGGGTCGCAGTTCTGCGGCGTATGCGGCAAGGCGGTGCCGACGGGAAACTCGGGGCCTCGCGTCATGGACGCCACCCGCGGCGATGCCGCGACGGCACTGGGGCGGGAGGCGCAGGTTGTCGAGTTGAAGAACTTGATGAAAAAGTCCTTTCTCGCCCTGCTCGGTGTGGGAATACTGCAGCTGATGTTCGGCTCGGTCATCTACTTCGGGATGGGGGACGAGCTGGCGGGGCGGCAAACCGGCGCGATCGTCTGCGGCATCGGCGCGATCTTTGTCGGCCTGGCGATTTGGGCGAGGAGTTCGCCGCTGCCAGCCTCGATCGTGGGTCTGACGGTGTACGGGTCCATTCTGCTGATCGGTGCCATCAACAACCCGGCGTCTGCCGTTCAGGGTGGGCTGGTCCACGTCATCATCATCGGTGTGCTGGCGCGTGCTATTCAGGCGGGCTTGAAGTACAAGAAGCTCAGCGGCGGGACGCCCTGAGTGGACCGCTCGTCGGAACCATCTCTGGCACCGCCGCGGTTCTGCACGGCTTGTGGCGAGCGTGCCCCGGCCGAGGGCGTGTGCCCAACGTGTGAGCGGCTCGCCGCGCGGGCGACGACGCCCCGTGAGCAAGCGGATACGAACGGCGTAAAGCCCGCGATTATTCTGTACTTCGTCTATCTCTCCACGCTTCTGCTGGGCTCGATCGGCTACGCGGTCGCGGGCGAAGATCGGGCCGCGGCGGCGAAGGTGATGATCGCGATCGAGCTCTTCGACACAGCGCTCATCTTGGTTTGGGCGGTCTTCAGACGAAAGGACGTGCTTCCCGCGCTGCGCACGGCGGGGCCGTGGTGGGCGTATCTTCTCGCGGTCTGCCTCGCCCCGCTCACCTACACACTCGCGACCCTGGCATTGAAGTTCCTGCGGATCTGGCTCGGGATCGAGACCTCGCACTCGTTCGAGTCTCTCAGCGCGGCGGGCATGGGCGGCGTCGCCGTCGTGCTCGCCATCGCCGTGCAGCCCGCGGTGATCGAGGAACTCGCGTTCCGCGGGATGATCCAGCCGGGCCTGGCCCGCGCGATGCCACGGCGCGACGCGGTGCTCGCCGCGAGCGCGATGTTCGCGATCATGCATCTCTCGATCCCATCGTTCGTGCACCTGATGATGCTCGGGATCGCGGTGGGCGGGGTGCGGGCGATCTCGGGCAGCCTGTATCCATCGATGCTCTTGCATTTCCTTCACAACACCACGGTGCTGGCGACCGACGGGCTGTTCAGCGCCGACGCAGGGGGGCCGGGATGATCGTCGAGCACGTTTTCGTCACCACACACGAGCAGGACGCGGCGTTCGATTCCGCGAAGCGGATGCTCGCGACGATGGGCTTCTCGCCGCGCGAATCGGACAATCCCGCGTGCGAGAGTTGCGGCTATTCGCTGAAAGGCATCGGCCTGGATCTACCATGCCCCGAGTGCGGCACAGCCCGGCCGGGATCGCGGCGAGTCACATTCGCTCGCGGCAAGAGAGCACCGTCCCGCGCGCCGAGCTCGTTTCACGAGCATCCTCAGGTGGTGATGCTTGAGTTCGACCGCGGTCGGGTCACCGCGGTCCTCTCGCTCGAAATGCGGACGCAGAAGCCGCACAAGTTGCAGACCCAGATGCTCACCTCGCTCGCAACCTCCCTCGAAGCAGCGATCGCCGGCGAGGCGGACGCAGGCGGGCCCGCCATGGCGGTGCAGCAGCGCATCGCCAGACGCGCGAACATCCGCAAGTGGATCTCGCGAGTCATAATGGCCATCGTGCTGCTCCCAATTATCATCCCTCTCGTGATGGTGATCACCGGGCGGCTGAAGTAACCCCGACGCAGGTGCGCCGTATCCGACTTGTCGTGCTCGGAGCCTGGGCGGTTTGCGCCATGAGCCTCTCTTTCCCAGCAGGCTTCGACTTCGCCGCGCCACCGACAAGGGTCTGGATGGTCTTCACCACAGACCTGGCACACTGAAGGCTTCCTGCATTCCGCTGCGTGCCGGGATCAAAGGGAATCCGAATGGAGCCCTGGCGCGGAGGTGGGGTCTACGAAGCCGGTGACTTCACCCAGTGGGAGGTGACGGGGAATGGCTGTTGGTGGCTTGCTCGGTCCGGCAAGGCCCTTGCCGCGCCACCGGCAACCTTCGTGCGCCCGAAGCGGGCGAAGAAGCGGAGTGGGAGGGACGCATCGGGCACCGCGTTTTCGGCCACGACGACCCTCGGGCTGAAGGGCGGAAAGTTGTTCGGCGAGGCATTGAGGTTCGGGGTGGTCTTGCGATTACCCAGCCCGGCTGAGCCCTCCCCCACTTTGGCACTTCCTCCTCCTACCCTACCACCCCATGATCGACCTCAAGCAACTCCGCGAGAATCCCGCACGCTTTGCCCTTGGGGCCAAGGCCAAGGGTGTCACCGTTGATATCGAAGCCCTCGTCGCCCTCGACAGCGAGCGCCGCACCATCACCTCGGAGCGTGAAAAGCTCCGGGCCGAGCAGAACCGGATCGCCAAAGAGAGCGGTCCGCTGATCGGCAAGCTGCAGGGCCAGCTCAAGGCGGCCCAGGGCGATGCGAAGGCGGACCTCGAGCGGCAGGTCGACGAGCTCAAGAACAAGCCGCAGCAGCTCAAAGGGGCGATTCAGGAACTCGAGGCCAAGGAGGTCGAGCTCCAGGCGCGGATCAATGTGATCCTGCTCCAGGTGCCGCTCCCGCCGGATGCGGACGTGCCGGTTGGATCCGGCAGCGACGACAACGTCGAGATCCGGCGCTGGAACCCCTCGTGGTTCGATGCCTCCAAGCCCTTTGCCGCGAACAAGGGGTTTGAGCCCAAGACGCACCTCGAACTACTGGCGATGCACAAGCTCGCGGACTTTGATCGGGGCGTGAAGCTCGCGGGGTCGCGGAGCTACATCCTCACCGGGCTGGGGATGCGTCTTCACCAGTCGGTGCTTCGGTACGCGATTGATTTCATGTCCGACCGCCACGGGTTCTCGCAGATGAGCGTGCCCACGCTGGTCCGCGAAGAAACCATGATCGGCACGGGGTTCTTCCCCGCCGGGCGCGAGCAGGCGTATCAAGTCGAGGAGTCCAAGCGGGGAGGCGGGTACGACCTGTTCCTCACGGGCACGGGTGAAGTCGGCTTGATGGGCGTCCACATGGACGAGATCCTCGACGAGGCCCAGCTGCCGCTGAAGTACGTGACGGTGTCGACGTGCTACCGGCGCGAGGCGGGAGCCGCGGGCAAGGACACGGCGGGGCTCTATCGCATCCACCAGTTCGACAAGGTCGAGCAGGTTGTGATCTGCAAGGCCGACGAGGGCGAGAGCCGGCGGTGGCACAAGCAGATGATCCTGTACGTCGAAGAGCTGCTCCAGAGCCTGGAGATCCCGCACCGCCTCCTCCAGTGCTGCACCGGCGACCTGGGCGTGAAGAACGCCGACATGGTGGACATCGAGAGCTGGATGCCCGGCCGCGGCGAGATGGACGCGAAGGGCCGGCCGACCGGGGCGTACGGCGAGACGCACTCGGCGAGCCGGTTGTACGACTTCCAGTGCCGCCGGCTGAACATGCGGTACCGGCCGGGTGGCGCTGAGGGCAAGGGTGACACGACCTTCTGCCACTCGCTGAACAACACGGTGCTGGCGAGCCCGCGCGTGCTGATCCCGATCCTGGAGATGTGGCAGAACGCGGACGGGAGCATCACGATCCCGCCGGTGCTGCGTCCGTACATGGGCGGGCGCGAGCGGATTGGTTGAGGTGACGCCTTCAGGCCCCTCCTATTAGGCGAGTTCTTTCATGGACACGCAACGCTGGTACATGGAACCCGCCGCGGCGTACGTCGCCTCCGAGTTGCCGGAGACGAAGGACCTCTCTCCCACTGAGCGGATCGCGGCCGGCGTCCAAAGCGGTCTGCGGATGTACCGCTACAAGCGCAAGCCGGTTCTGCCTCGCGTGCGCACCGTGATCGGCGTGTTGCGGGGCTTCGCGCCGGCGTCGGTGCTGGACATCGGCAGCGGGCGCGGGGCGGCGTTGTGGCCGATGATGGACGCGATCGGCGATGCACAGTTCACGAGCATCGAGGCGGACGCGGAGCGGTTCCGGCAGCTCGCGGCGGTCGGGTCCAACTGGAGTCGGCTCACCGCGGTGAGCGGTGATGCAACGGCCCTGCCGTTCGCGGATGCTTCGTTCGATGCGGTGACGGCACTCGAGGTGCTTGAGCACATCCCGAAGCCCGAAGCCGCGGTGAGGGAACTGGGGCGTGTTGCTCGCCTGTGCGTGGTGGTTTCGGTGCCGTCGAAGCCCGACGACAATCCGGAGCACCTGCACCTGCTGGACAAGCCTCGCCTCGAAGCGGCGTTCCGGGGCGCGGGGTATTCCCGGCTCGCGTTTGATGGAGTTCCAAATCACCTCGTCTTGGTCGCGCAGCGATGACGGAGCGGCCCGCGATTCTGAAGTATCCACGGACACCGCACCTCAGCGGTTCGCGGCTGCAATCGGGGGACGAGGACCTCGCGATCGCGCCGTTGTCGGCGCTTGACGGCGCGTCGGTCGTGGCTGAAGAAAAACTCGACGGCTCGAACAGCGCGGTCAGTTTCGCGCCCGACGGAACGCTGCTGATCCAGAGCCGCGGCAAATACCTGCGGGGCGGGGCGGGCGAGGCCGACTTTCAACTGCTGAAGGTGTGGGCGAACAATCGGCGGGGCGTGCTGTGGGAAACGCTCGGGGACCGGTACGTGATGTACGGCGAGTGGCTCTTCGCGCACCACATGATCTACTACGACCGGCTCCCGAGCTACTTCATCGAGTTCGACGTGTTGGACAGGCGATCGGGGGCGTTCCTCGACACAGCTTCGCGCCGCGCGTTGCTCGCGGGAGTTCCCGAGCTCGCGAGCGCACCGGTGCTGTTCGAGGGGCCCGCGCAGGCGATGCCCTCACCGAGCGAGCTCATCGTTGAGTCGTCGTTCCGATCGAAGACGTGGCGCGAAGCGCTGGAGATCGCGGCGGCCGGGCACGCGATCGAAACAGAGCGAGTCCTCCGCGCATGCGACCCGTCGCCGCTCGCGGAGGGGTTGTACATCAAGACCGAGGGAGGCGGGGTCGTCACCGGGCGGTTCAAGTTCGTGAGGGCGACGTTCCGGCAAGCGGTGGACGCGCTCGGTGAGCACTGGAAGAACCGGCCGCTGCTGCCCAACACGTTGAGCAAGGACGCCCCTCGCTTCGTATGAACTTCGGCCCCCACGCGAACCTCGTCCCGCGCGCCCCGTCGTTCGAGATCGACTGGCCCGCCATCGAACGCGCGTTCCCATGGGTGGATGCGCTGCGCGCGTGCCCGCAGGATCCGGTCCATCACGCCGAGGGAGATGTGTGGACGCATACGAAGATGGTCTGTGAGTCGCTTGCGGCTCTTTCGTCGTGGCGTGCTGCGCTGCCGGATGACCGCGCCGCGCTCTTCCTCGCCGCGCTGCTGCACGATGTCGCGAAGCCGGAGCGGACCAGGACCGACGAGAACGGGCGTGTGAGCGCTCCGGGGCACGCCGTCGCGGGTGAGTCCGTGGTGCGGCGGTGGCTGTGGGAGTCCGGCGCGGACCCGCTCGCGAGGGAGCGGGTGGCGCAGTTGGTCCGGGACCACGGTGCTCCGCTCGTCGCGCTCTACCGCGAGGACCCGCGGCGGCTGGCGATTGCGGTGTCGTGCCGCGCGGGATGCCATGCGGTCGCGATTCTCGCGGAAGCGGACGTGCGAGGGAGAACGTGCGAGGACAAGGTTGCTCTGCTCGACCGCGTGCATCTCTTCCGCGAGCTCGCGGAGGAGAACTTGTGCCTCTCGGCGCCGTTCGCGTTCTCGAGCGACCACGCGCGCGTCGAGTACTTCACGACACCTGGTCGCGACCCGTTCTACGCGGCATTCGACCAGACGTGGGGAGAGGTTGTCGTGCTATCAGGACTTCCGGGCTCGGGCAAGAGCACGTTCATCGAGCGGTTGCTTCCCGAACTGCCGCGGATCTCGCTCGATGAGATCCGCGAAGCCGAGGGCATCTCGCCCGAAGGGGCACAGGCGGAAGTCGCGCGTCTGGCGCACGAGCAGGCGAAGATCTACCTTCGCGCCAAGCAGCCTTTCGTGTGGGACGCGACGAATCTCAGCCGCGAACTGCGAGGGTCGGTGCTCGGGGTTGTGCGTTCGTACGGCGCGCGAGTGCGCATTCATTGCACGGAGGTCGCGGCCGGGGTGCTCCGTGCCAGGCTCGCGGAGCGTGATCGGTATGTTCCTCCGGCGGCGTTGGTGCGGATGCTGAGCCGGTGGCAGACGCCAGACATCACCGAGGCGGAGCGGTTGACGGGGCTAAGCGCGTGAGCGGCGCGGCTTTCGCTCGACATACTGCCTCATCCCCTCCTCGAATAACCGCCGCCACCCGCTCTCGACTTGCTGGACCAATGCTGGCGAGACCACGCCGAAGAGGTAGTCCGCGAGGGTGAAGCGGGTGCCGCGGTCGGACTTCGCGAGGCTCCATGTAAGGAGACTTGTCACAGGACCTCCGAAGGGCGGCCCGAAGTGGCCCACCATGGTGATGGACTTGCCCTTCTGCAGCGCGGTGATGGAGTACCAAAGCAGCCCGCCGCCCTTGCCGTCGGTTTCGAAGACGCGCCCGCCGGGCTTGGGCTCCATGCGTATTCCCTTTGAACCCGGCGCACAGTGGAAGTCAGGGAGCCACCACTTCCCGAGGTCGGTGGTGATGGCCTTCCACACCTTTGTCGGTGGCGCGGCGATCTCGAGTTCGAGCACAACTGTCTCGCAACGGCAGTCGGCGGAGACGCGGCGGGGAGGGGCGTGGTCCATGGGGTACTCGCTTTCAGATTCAGCATCCCACACCGCGGCAAGGACTTCCAGTCGCGAGAGGCGAAAACCAAACAAAATACTTTTCATGACCGTACAAACGGTTTATGATTGGGTATGCAAACGCCAACCCCTCCTGCCTACCCCGAGCTGCTGCAGACACTCAAGGAACAGATTCGAGCCGCGAGGGTTCGTGCCGCGCTCGCGGTGAACCGAGAACTCGTGTTGCTGTACTACGCGATCGGAAAGGAGATTCTGCGTCGGCAGCGCTCAGAAGGCTGGGGCACCAGCGTGATTGCGAGGCTGAGCGTGGACCTCCGGCGCGAGTTTCCTGGGATGCGCGGGCTTTCGACCCGCAACCTCAGCTACATGCGGAAGTTTGC
>JBMOHX010000068.1:0-13490 GCA_049317625.1 Phycisphaerales bacterium | reverse complement strand
TCGCTCGCCGAACTCATCGGCGTCCGCGTCCGCTCCCTCCCCAAGATCCAGCACAACAGCGGCCGCAACATCACCGACTACCTCAGCAGGCCGCAGAGCCGCGAAGTATGGCCCCGCTTCTTCGGACTCAAGACCAACATCGACTTCCTCGGATACGACCTCGCTGGCGGTGTCGGTGCACCCGTCGTGATCGCGCCCCCCGTTGCCCTCGCCGAGGCCGTCCCAGCACCGAGAGCCTCCGCGTACACCGGCATCTCTTCACTCCACTATCGCCAGATCCTCAACGAGACCAACCCCAGCACCGCCGAAACCAAGGTCGCCGCCTACGCGACCCCGCAGGTCCCCAACCGCTACGAGGAACAGCTCTCGATCCTCAGCGCCCTCGGCGACACCATCTCGGTCCGCTCCGACCTCTACATCGCCTGGTTCGTCGTGCACGGCTACTCGAAGGAAGACTGCAACGTCGCCCCCGCCGCGAACATCCCCCTCGTCCCCAGCGTCGCCCGTCGCTTCGTGATGGTCATCGACCGCTCGAAGGTCGTTCGCAAGGGTGACAAGCCCGAGATCCTGCTCTTCAAGGAAGTCCCCTACGCCCCCTTCCAGTAGTCACTGAACCCGTCCTGATCGCGACAGGCCCGGCCCACGCTCCGGGCCTGTCGCACTTTTCCGCCCGCCTACACTCTGCCCAACAGGGTGTAGCTCAGCTTGGTAGAGCATGTGGTTTGGGTCCACAAGGTCGCAGGTTCAAATCCTGTCGCCCTGATTCGCGATGAAGGCCCGTGGCTCGGATACGTGCTGGGGCCTTCGCCTCCGCGTATGCTGCCCACCATGTCGAACACACCGCGGCAAGTCGTCGAGCTCTGGGTCGCGGCGTTCAACGCACGCGACGCGGAAGCCGCGGCCTCGCTGTACGCGACCGACGCCATGAACACGCAGTTTGCTGCCGGCCCGCCGGTCGTCGGTCGCGAACAGATGCGATCGGGCCTCCGCGAGTTCTTCATCGCGTTTCCCGATATCACGACTTCGCCCGTTGGCATCTACACCGATGGAGACTGGGCGATCGTTGAGTGGATCGGCACCGGCACATGGAAGGGGCCATTCCTGGGCCGGGTGCCGAGCGGCCGATCGTACACGCTGCGGGGATGCGGCTTCTTTCGTGTGCAGGACGGGCTCATCCAGGAGCAGCGAGGATACTGGGACCGGGCGACATGGTTCGGGCAGATCGGACTGACGATCGAGTAGTCGTAGACCTCTGGCGATGCGCCGTTCGAACTCCCGCGAGCCTCCCAGAAAGCTCGGATTGGCGTACCTTCACTGGGTGTTTCGTCTTCAACCCGGTCCACCGTCGCAGCAAGGGAGGCCCCATGCCAAGTTCAGATTCGCCCAGCGACCCGCTCGAACTCGAAGCCGTCGATCGCGCGATCCGCATCAACGAGCTTGAGCATCAGCTCGAAGCACTCGGTGCCGGGTCGCTCGGAGCGAGCCACGAGTGCCCGCCCGCGATCCACGAGCAGTTCCTGAGCGGCATCCTCGCCTTCGAAACCGCGCCCCTCGCTTCTCAGTTTGAACGGCTCCTCGAAGCCGGAGTTGAACTCCCCACGCCCGTCGAGCTCGACGACGCCGCTCTGCACGCGAAGCTATGGGAGATCGTGCACGCTCTTGCCAAACGCGACACGTACCTCGAGCGCACAGACCACCTGAGCGACCGCGAGTTGTACGTGCAGTTGTGGAGCGACACGCTTCGGGAGCGAACTCCCGTGCTGCCAGCGGGCTCAGGGTGGATCAGCCGCATCGACATGCTCGGCGGCTGCTCGGAGGAGGACATCAAGCTCAGCCAGCGCTACTACGACGACGAGCAAACCCGCCGGGACTGGGCGCAGCAGTTCCCGGACGACGTCATCCCGCCGCACGAGGATCCGCCCTTCCAACGCGACCGACTGCTTCCGCGGCCGCCCGAGCCGAGAGCAGGCGAGCTCCCCGACGAGTCCGGCGACTAAGGGGCGAGGAGTTCCGCCTCCCGCGTCCCGCCCTCGCTACCGACCCCAGTTCATCACCGTCATGCTCAGTTGGAGCACCGTCGCGATGGACACCCAGACGAGATAGGGAATCTGCACAACCGCCACCCAGCGCGAGTGACGCCACACCGCCCACATCATCCACACGATCGAGCCCCAGATGATCAGGATGTCGATGCTCGCCAGGGGCAGGTTGCGCAGCCCGAACTGGATGGGCGTGAACACCAGGTTCGTGAGGAGGTTGATCCCGAAGGGAATCGCGACGCGCCACGGCAGCTTGCGACGCAGCGCCTGAACGAAGACAAACCCGAAGCTGATCGCGATGACCGGGTAAAGGATCGTCCAGATGGTCCCGATCGTGGCCGGCGCGGGCGTCCAGCTCGGCTTGTTCAACTGGTTGTACCAGGTCATCCAGTCCATCGGCACCCCTCTCGCTATCCCCGCGAGAAGCAGCGTAGCGCGATCGGTCCCGCTCCGAAGCCGGGGACGCTCAGTCCGGCGCGGGCCAGGGCCGACCACAAGCCGTGCGGCGATCGGTATCATCGGGCACCATGGCCGACCCGCAGACTCCCAAGCGTCTCTCCTCGCTCGATGCCCTCCGTGGCTTCGACATGTTCTGCATCCTCGGAGTCGAGGAGTTCGCCGAGCGTCTGCGGGACGCCAAGCCCGCGGCGTGGTCGAAGTGGTTCGCCGACAGACTCTCCCACGTCGACTGGGCGGGCTTTCACTTCCTCGATCTCATCTTCCCGCTCTTCGTGTTCCTCAGCGGAGCATCGGTCCCCTTCTCCGTCAGTCGCTCGGTTGAACAGCACGGAAAGCACGCGACCGCGAAGAAGCTGTGCGTCCGGTTCCTGATCCTGTGCCTCTTGGGCGTGATCTACTACGGTGGGTACTCGCGCGGATTTGACGACATCCGGTGGGTCGGCGTGCTTCAGCGCATCGCGTTCTGCAACCTGGTCACCGGCCTGCTGTTCTGCTACGCCGGAAGAACAACCCGCATCGCAACAGGTGCCGCGGTCCTGCTCGGGTACTGGGTGCTGATGTCGTTCGTGCCCGTGCCCGGCGGTGTCGCGGGAGATTTCGCGGAAGGGCCGGCGCACAACTGGGCCAACTGGGTTGATTTCCACTACCTGCCTGGCAAAAAGTGGGACAAGACCCACGACCCCGAAGGCCTGCTCTCAAACCTGCCCGCGATCGCCACCTGCCTGCTCGGCTGCCTCGCGGGCGAGCGGCTGAAACGCACGGACACACCGCCGGCTTCGAAGGCTCTCGCGCTGATTGCCGTCGGCGTGGTGCTCGCGGGTATCGGTTGGGCCTGGAGCTTGCAGTTCCCGGTGATCAAGAAGCTGTGGACGTCGTCGTACGTGCTCGTCGCGGGCGGGTACAGCTTCGTGCTGCTCGGCGCGTTCTACTGGGTGATCGACGTGAAAGGCTGGACGCTTTGGAGCCGCCCCTTCGTGTGGATCGGGATGAACGCGATCACGCTCTACATGCTGCGGCACCTCTTTGAACACGAGAAGGCCGTGGAGACACTCCTCGGCGGACCGATCGGTACCCTTGTCGATCCGTACGGCAAAGCGCTCCTGGCGCTGGGCGTCTGCGGGCTGAACATCCTCATCGCCTGGTTTCTGTACTCTCGCAAGATATTCCTGCGGGCGTGAGTCGCTCCATGCTCAAGCACCCGTGTTCACTCACCAGGAGGTGCCCTCTATGAAGCTCGGCAGCTTCTCGATCAGACTTGCCGTTAAGGACAGCCCCGCCCGTCCGAAGCAGTGATGGGGGCTCGCGGTCCTCCCACGGCCCGCGGCGTCGGCGCTTCACCGCGCGAGCGTGTTGAGATACTCCCTCCACGGCCCGACCGAGTCGCGGTACTGCCACGCCATCGCGAGGGCGATCTGCCGTAGATGGTGCAGGTCGTGCACCGCCCACGTCGCGAGCAACTGCGCCACCGTCACCCGCCCTAACGCCGGGTGTATGCCGGTGCGGCACTGCACCACCGGGGTCAGGTTCATCGCCGCGACCTCGCGAAGGCTCCGTTGCCTCAGCCGCGCGAACTCGTCGAGCAACTCATCGAGCAACACACCCGTGTTCACTGTCGAGTCGTGCGGGAACGGATCGAACGGCCTCGTCTCGCCGCACTCGATGATCCGCGTCAGCCTCGGTACCCAATCATCGCGTTCGGCAACAATCAAGTGCCCAACGACTTCGCGTGCGCACCACGTCCGCTCGCCGTAGTTGTGCTGGGTCCACTCCGACGGCACGCCACGCAGGAGCGCGTCGAGGACGCCCGGGGTGCGCTCCAGAACCGCCAGCGTCTGAGCGAGATCGTGCCCGCCGGTCTCCAGCACAAACTCACCGGTCTCGCGGGCCACCAGCCGATCGCTCTCCGCGGTGATGTGGCTTCCGACGAGACGGAAGCCGTTCTTCAGCATCACGCGGTGCGAGGCGGGGTTGGCCATCGACGCCGTCGCGTGCAGCGGCCGCCGCGGCTCTTCCTTCAAGAACATGGCAAGCGCCCGCGACGCGATGCCCTTGCCCCAGTGCTCCCGGGCGATCCAGTACCCGATATTGTCGCGTGCCTCTCCCGGCACCTGAATGACATTGATGCTCCCGACCAACTCGCGGCGAGCTCCACCCCCTTCAACTCCTGGCGTCACGATCTCGATCACCCGCGAGTTGATCGCCGGATCAGCGAGAACGTCCTTCCACCTCGCGAAGAACGCCTCGCGCGTGCGGGGCTTGATCCCCGCCATCTGGTTGCCGAGCGGTTCAGACAGAATCTCGAACAACGCGGGCACGTCATCCCAAGTTGGGTGCCGCAGCGAGATCCCGAGGGCGGGCGGAGATGAGCGTGTCGAGTCGTTGTGTTCTGGGCTCACGAGCGATGATATGACAAAGGCCAACTGCGCTCCATCGCGCCGCCGCATCGCTCCACGGTGCCCGCTTGCGAGGCCCTTGTTCCCGCCGTCACTCCCTACACTCGCCGAACCCGAAAGGAACCACATGGACTTCCTCCTCGCCCTCTGGCTCCCCATCCTCCTCTCCGCCGCGGCGGTGTGGATTGTCTCCGCCGTCGTCTGGATGGCACTGCCCCATCACAAGGGAGACTTCATCGGCCTGCCCGACGAGGATGGCTTCATGGAGTTCATGCGGAAGAGCGGTATCAAGCCGGGAAACTACGTCTTCCCCGACGCCCGCGATCCCGCGGCAAGGAAGTTGGAGAAGGTGCAGAAGGCATGGGAGCACGGCCCGGTCGGGCACCTCAGCCTCTGGCCCACGCCGCTGACGATGGGCAGCAAGATGCTCGCCACGTTTGTCGTCTTCCTCGTCGCCAGCACCCTCATCGCGTACCTCACGCGCGTCGCGATCCCTGGTGCCGCCTCTTTTTCAAAGGTCTTTCAAGTCGCGGCCACCGCCGGCGTTCTCGCCTACTGCTTCTCGTTCATCCCCAACGCGGTCTGGTTCGGCTCGTACAAACGCACCATCGTCGCGAACGTCGTCGACGGCCTCGTCTACGGCGCGATCACCGGGGCGATCTTCGCGGGGCTTTGGCCGAAGTAAGGTCCTGTCGCTCCCATCGAGCAACCGACCGCTGGTTCGCTCCCACATTCGCGCAAATCTTCTGCCTGCTGCGCCTCCTCTGTGCATCCTCTCTCCGACCGATCACGAGTCGGAGTGCCGCGGCGGTTGCCCGCACAGGAGAGAGAACATGCTTCGTCCATTGATGCGCGTCCTGGTTCCGTCCGTCATGGCTTGGTCTTTCGTCGCGCCCGCCAGCGCTCAGTGGACGGCGACAAACCTCAACCCGGGTGGTTCCAAAGCCTCCGAGGCCCGCGCGGCGGGCGGTTCGCAGCAGGCCGGGCTCGTCGTCACCAGCGAACGCGTTCGCGCCAGCCTCTGGAGCCAGACCGCCGATTCGTGGATCGACCTTGACCCTGCGGGCTCGGGCGGCTCCGCGATCTTCGGTATCAGCGGCGCTCAGCAGGTGGGGACCGCCTTCGTTGACGGGCTCAACCGCGCCAGCGTGTGGTCCGGAACCGCGGCTTCCTGGGTCGATCTCAATCCCGACGGATCGGTCGAGTCCTACGGCTATGCAACCAACGGTTCGCAGCAGGTGGGCTACGCCGAGGTCAACCTCAAGCGCCGGGCTAGCCTCTGGAACGGCACCGCGGCATCCTGGACCGATCTCGAACCCGCCGCGGGCGAAGGCTCGACCGCCTTCGCCATCAGCGGCGGTCAGCAGGCCGGGATCGCGTACGTCGGCAACCAGGTTCGGGCGAGTCTCTGGGCCGGAACGGCCTCGTCATGGGTGGACCTTACCCCTGCGGGAGCCACCGAGTCATACGCCTACGCCGCCAGCGGCACGCGTCAGGGCGGAACGGCGACAGTCGGCAACGTCACCCGCGCCAGTCTGTGGTCCGGCACCGCGTCGTCCTGGGTCGACCTCAACCCCCTCGGTACGACCGGTTCCGGAGTCTTCGCGATGAGCGATGATCTCCAGGTCGGCTACGCCTTCGTCGGCGACCAGTTTCGCGCTTCGCTTTGGCGCGGCTCAGCGGAATCGTGGGTCGATCTCCAAGTCTTCCTTCCTGACACCTACCTCTTCAGCCAGGCCCTCGGCGTTTCGAGCGATGGCACAAACACGTACATCTCAGGCTCGGCCTACAACACGCTGACGGGCCAGACCGAAGCGATCCTCTGGACGCAGCCTGTTCCCGGGCCGGGCGCAGCGGCGTTGCTCGGAATCGGCGGGCTGGTCGCGGGGCGGCGCAAGCGGGCCGCAAACCCTTGATCCATTGATGAGTCGGTGCACGGTTTGGGCCCGGTCACCTTCCGACTCGAACTCGCGTACATTCTTCTGGTGTGACGACGCTTCCCCACCCCTCGAAGGAATGATCGCGTGGCGATCCACGAAGACACCGTCTCGTACAACGCTGCGCAGTCCGCTGGTGACAAACGCATTTGTGACGCGCTTGCCAAAGCCATCGATCGCCATCTCCCCGACGCCGAGAACAAGATCTGGCACCGTCATCCGGTGTGGTTCCTCGACGGGAACCCGGTGGTCGGTTACAGCAAGTTGAAGGACTGCGTCAGACTCTTGTTCTGGAGCGGCCAGTCCTTCGACGAGCCGGGGCTTTCTCCCGAAGGCAGCTTCAAGGCCGCTGAAGCCCGCTACACATCGGCCGATGAGATCGTGGCCGGCGACCTCAAGCGGTGGATTTGGAAGTCGATCACGATCCAGTGGGACTACAAGAACATCGTGAAGCGAAAGGGCAAGCTGGAGCGGTTGAAGTGAGGGCATAGGATTCCCGCATGTCATCTGTCGCCGCCGCCGCGGTTGTTGCTGCACGTAACAGAATCGTCCGCCGATTCGTCGGTGCCGGAGCCCTCAGCGTCGAGACGGCTCGGAGCCTCGATGAGCTCGGCGTGTCTCGCGGGCTTATCGTCCGCCGGATGATCGAACGTGGCGTGCTGAAGGAGGCGCCGGGGGGCCGCCTCTGGCTTGACGAGGTGGCCAATGCCGAGTCGCGTCGCCGCGCCCGGCGCTATGCCGCAATCGCGGTGGGCCTCGGGGCGGTCGTCGTCGCGATGATCGTTTTGCTCACCAAATGAACGGACCGGGCGACGGCCGACCGTGAGCGGAGCCCCCGCGACGAGGCCCGTCACGTGGAAGGCTGGCGTGCTCGGCACTCCTGCTCAGTCTTGCCTAGATCGCGCGGATGCCCAGTTGCCCTACCGATGCGAGCCACTTCGTCCTCCGCTCCGCCGTGCTGGACTTCACGCTGGAAAACGTGGAAGTCCGCACCGGCTTGAACCCACAAAACCTCAGGATCGGATGGGTCATCGTGCGCCGGCTGCTCGCCCAGTACACCAGCAGGTCGTAGAGCGACGGCGCATCCATCGTCACCATCACCCGCGCGCTGCGCCCCGCGAGGAGTCGATCCCACAGCGGCGAGCCCTTCCGGTACTGATACCCGAACCCCGGCAGGATCGTGCGGTCGATGAACCCCTTCAGCAGCGCGGGCATCGAGCCCCACCACGTCGGGTAGCCGACCACCAGGTGCTGGCACCACTTGATCGAGTCCTGGGCTGCGAGCAGGTCCGGCTCGAGCGGCATCGCGTGCTTCCGCCCGCGCAGGATCGGATCGAACTTGATCGCGCTCAGCACGAGCTGCCGGACCTCGTGGCCGCCCTTTCTCGCTCCCTCGGCGTACTCGCGGCATAGCGCGGCAACGAAGCTGTCGGGATCGGGGTGGCCGCAGATGATCAGGACTCGCGCCATGTGCGACTCTACGCGCCGCGCGGCCGCCAGCCCGCCGATCACAAGCACTCGGTTTTTACGGGTTCAGGGGCGAGCCGACGCGCGAGAGCCGATGAGCAACGGCATGAACGCGAAGAGCACCTGGGCCCCCAGGCCGACGAGCCCCTGGGTCGTGAAGAGTGAAGCCAAGAACCCGCGCGGCGAGGTCCCGCGCAGCAGCGTCATGCCCATCTCAGCCGTCATGAGCATGGCGAACGCAGCCACGCCGATCAACAGCCTGCGGCCCGCACCGGCGCGTGGGGCGAAGCGATGCAGCACCCAACGCGCGACCAGGAACGAGGCCACGAGGATCAACGGACACTCGATCAGCACCGCGGCCACCTCACCGACGCGCGGGGCGACGAAGAGCACGCGAACCGTGCCCAGCACGAACCCCGCTGCAAAGGTGAGAGCGAAGTAGAGCGTGGCGGGCTTGAGCACGGAGCAGTCTACTCCTCGCAAGCTGGCGAGCGCCCAATCTCAGGGTTTCTCCGCGGTCGCGCGGGGACCGCGGCGATCCGAAGGTCCTGAAAGGTGTGGCCAATCACGCCGCCAGAGGCCCCGCGGCTCCAATCGGCGAGCCAAACGCGGCATCCTCGCGCGGCAGCGTGCGATTTCCGCGGCACTTGGTAGGATGCCCGGTTTCCGCCCCCGTCGTCGTGTCTCGGCAACCACTGCTCGCCCAACCGGGAAGAAATCGGAGTCACCATGAAGGTCTGTTGTCTTGTGCTCAGCGTTCTCGCAGTGGTCGGTGGGGTGTGCCCGGTGGGCGCGGACGATTCGATGGGCCATTCGCGCCACGGGAGCGCGTTCGACACCGGGCTCCGCCAGAAACCATGGCGCATGGAGGGGATCGGCAAGGCGCACTTCCCCATCACCACCAAGGTCCCCGAGGTCCAGGAGTGGTTCGATCAGGGCAACGCGCTGCTGCAGTCGTTCTGGTACGAGGAAGCGGAGCGATCCTTCCGCTGGTGCCTCAAGCTCGATCCAGACTGCGCCATGGCGTACTGGGGTCTGGCCCGCACCGGGTTGAGTTGGTCCACTGGCCTCTCCGACTTCCCCGAGGTCAAGCGGTACAAGGACTTTCTGAAAGAGGCCGTGAAGCGCAAGGACTCGGTCTCGCCGCGTGAGCGCATGTACATCGAGGCGTGGGATAGCGCGATGAACGCCGAAGCCCCGAACCGGATCAAGGTGCTCAACCAGAAGCTCCAGGAACTGGTCCTGAAGCATCCGGACGACGTGGAGGCCGAGACGCTCCTCGCGATGTTCTCGATCGAGGCGGGCAACACGCTCGGCACAGAGATGATCGTCCGCGACATCTTGCGCAAGGCCCCGGACCATCCGGGCGCGCACCACACGCGCATCCACAACTGGGATGGCGTGTTCGCGGAGCAGGCGATCCCGAGCTGCCAGGCGTACGGCAGGATCGTGCCGGGGATCGGCCACTCGAATCACATGCCCGGTCACAACTACTCGAAGATCGGGATGTGGCACGAGGCCGCTCGGTCGATGGACGCGGCCACCCGCGTGGAACTGCGGTACATGAACGAGCGATTGGCGCTGCCGTTCGAGACGTGGAACTACGCCCACAACCGGAACTACCTCTGCTACCTCCAGGAGCAACTCGGCATGGCGGCCGCGTCGCTTCAAGGTGCCGGCGATCTGCTCGCGGCCCCCCGTCAGCCAAAGCGCGGCGAGGAGCCCGAGTACAACATCTTCGACGAAGGGATGGCCGCTCAGATTCGCGCCCTCATCAAGTTCGAACGCTGGGACGACATCCTCAAGCCGGGCACGATCCCGTGGCGAGACAACGAGCCGGACAACGCGCGGCGGGCGCTCGTGGAGACCATCGCCTTCGCCGGACAGGGAAAGACCGTCGACGCGCGGAGCCGACTCGCCGAGACGAAGGAGCTCTTCCGTGCCATGGCGACGAAAGACCTGCTCGCCGCCGGGAGCAACGACCAGACCGGCGAGGATCCCATCGCCATTTGGTTGAACATCGCCGAAGGCCTGTTGAACGCCGCGGAGGGCAATCTGCTCGACGCAACCCGATTCCTCACTGTTGCCGCGGCGAGCGAGAAGGAACTCCGCGACGCGGGCCAGTACGTGAATGATCCACCCGACGCCGCATGGCCGGTCAACCGTCTGCTCGGGGACGTCTACCTCAGGGCCGGGGAGCACAGGCTTGCGATCGAAGCGTACGAACGATCGCTGAAGCTCGAACGCAACGACGCGTTCTCGCTCGCGGGCTTGGCGCAGGCGTATCTCAAGTCGGGCGAACGCGCCAAGGCGACGGAGTGCGCCGGCCGCTTCGCGTATGTCTGGTCCGGCTGCGACCCCGGGCTGAGGTGGAAGGCGGAAGTGGACGGCCTGGGGCTGAACGCCGCTCCGATCGCGCAGACCCCAGCGCCCGAACGCCCGTACTCGCTCGACGCGCAATCAAGTCTCGGACCGTTGGACTGGGAGCCCTTCGCAGCGCCTCAGTTGGAGTGCGCCGACCCCGACGGCAAGGTCGTCCGTCTCGAAGATTTCCGCGGCAAGAACGTCATGCTTGTGTTCTACCTCGGAGACCAATGCCCGCACTGCGTAGAGCAGCTGGTCGCGATCGATGCCCGAGCCGCCGACTGGGAGAAGGAGAACACCGTCGTTCTCGCGGTGAGCAGCGCGACCGCCGAGAAGAACAAGGCCTCTGAGAAGCTGGGAAAGCTCTCGATTCAACTGCTATCCGATACAGATCACGTCAACGCCCGGCGGTTCACCTCGTACGACGACTTCGAGGAGATGGAACTGCACTCCACGATTCTCATCGATCCCAAGGGGCGTGTACATTGGAAGCGCACCGGCGGAGATCCCTTCACGGACACGGACTTCCTGCTCCAGTCGCTCCAGCGGATGAACGGGGAGCCGGAAGCCGCCCAAGCTTCGAAGTAATCGCTGTTTCGGGAAGGCACGCGAGCCACATCACCCGAAGGTTGCTGGCCATCGGGCCCACAAATGGAAGGCGGCAGGCCGTCTTGGTTGCGTGGGTCTGACGCGTTCGGCATCGATTACCATGGAGCCATGCAGCCAGCGACCCCCGGGCCCGAAGACGCCACGCTCCTCATGAACGACGCCGCGGACGGCGATCGTGCCGCCGCGGATCGCCTGCTCCCCCTCGTGTACGACCAACTCCGCAAGGCGGCGCAGCTGAACATGGCGAGCGAGCGGTCCGACCACACCCTTTCTGCCACGGCCCTGGTCCACGAGGCGTATCTCAAGCTCGTGGGGCCGCGCGAGGTGGCGTGGGCGAGTCGTGGGCACTTCTACGCCGCGGCGGCCGAAGCGATGCGGCGGGTGCTCCTGGACCATGCAAAGGCCCGCGGGCGCGAGAAGCGGGGGGGCGTCGAGGGGCGGGCGGCGCGGCATGCGGGGTTTGCGTCGGTCGCGGAACTGGCCGGCGCGGAAGATCCCGAGGAAATCGTGTCGTTCGATGGCGCGGTGCGTCGCTTGGAGGCGGAATCAGCGGAGGCGGCCCGCGTCGTCCACCTCCGGTTCTACGCCGGGTTGAGCGTGGAGCAAACGGCGCTGGCACTGGGGGTCTCGGACCGGACCGTGAACCGGCTCTGGACCTTCGCTCGGGCGTGGCTGCACCGGGCGGTGCGCGAGGGCGAACGGAAGGACTGAAGCATGTCGAATGCTGAACGAGTGCAGAATCTTCTGGCGGGCGCGAGCGAGCTGCAGCCCGAGCAGCGCGCGGCGTATCTGGATGCCGCGTGCCGCGGCGACGCGGGGCTGCGGGCGGAAGTCGAATCGCTGCTCAGTTCTCACGATGCCGCGGGCGAGTTCCTGTCCGCGCCTACGCAGGCCCAGGCCGGGTTCGCGGGTGACTCCGCGGCCGCCGCGGCGACCATCGCTGCCCCCTTGCGCGAGGGGCCGGGCACTCGCATCGGCCCGTACAAGCTGCTGCAACTGATCGGCGAGGGCGGCTTCGGCTCGGTGTTCATGGCCGAGCAGGAGAAGCCGGTCTCGCGCAAGGTGGCTCTGAAGATCATCAAGCTCGGCATGGACACACGCCAGGTGGTGGCGCGGTTCGAGCAGGAGCGGCAGGCGCTGGCGATGATGGACCACCCGAACATCGCG
Source organism: Phycisphaerales bacterium (assembly GCA_049317625.1). GTDB lineage: Bacteria > Planctomycetota > Phycisphaerae > Phycisphaerales > UBA1924 > JBEIUO01. The sequence goes on along the minus strand of JBMOHX010000068.1, from coordinate 1,055 downwards.
CGGGTGCTCGACGCGGGGGCGACGGAGGCGGGCCGTCCGTTCTTCGTGATGGAACTGGTCAAGGGCGAGCCGATCGTTGAGTACTGCGACAGGAACAACCTGAGCATCCAGGATCGCCTCGATCTCTTCGCGCAGGTGTGCAATGCCGTTCAGCACGCGCACACCAAGGGGATCATCCATCGTGACATCAAGCCGTCGAACATCCTCGTCAGCACGCAGGACGGTCGGCCGCATACCAAAGTCATCGACTTCGGCATCGCCAAGGCGACGTCCAGCAAGCTGACCGAGAAGACCCTGTTCACAGAGCACAAGGCCCTCATCGGTACGCCGGAGTACATGAGCCCCGAGCAGGCCGAAGGCAATCTCGACATCGACACGCGCACCGACGTCTACTCGCTGGGCGTGCTGCTCTACGAACTGCTCACCGGTACCACTCCGTTCAGCGGCAAGGAGCTCCGCTCCGCGGCCTACGGCGAGATCCAGCGGATCATCCGCGAGGTCGAGCCCCCCAAGCCGAGCACCCGCCTGAGCAGCAACACCGATACGATCGCCAGCATCGCCGCCAAACGGCAGTCCGAGCCGACGCGGCTGGGCACCGCCGTCCGCGGCGAGCTGGATTGGATCGTGATGAGGGCGTTGGAAAAGGATCGCCAGCGCCGCTACGAGACCGCCAACGGACTTGCGATGGACATCCGCAGATACCTCAGCGGCGAGGCCGTGGTCGCCGCGCCGCCGAGCGCGATGTACCTGGCGAAGAAGTTCGTGCGACGCAACAGGGGCACGGTCGCTGCGGTGGGATTCGTCGCCGCGGCACTCGTGCTCGGTGTCATTGGCACCACCGTTGGATTGGTCAAGGCGAAAAACCAGCGCGCGCAAGCCGAGGCCGCGCGGGCAGAGGCCTTCGCCCAGCAGGCCAGGGCCGAGGCACAGGAAGCCGAGGCGCGGAAGCAGGAGTCCGAGGCAAAGAAGCAGGCCGCGATCGCGGAGGCGGTGTCGCGGTTTCAGACCGACATGCTCGCCGCGGCCGACCCGAGCAACATGGGCGGCGAGAAGCT
>JBMOHX010000067.1:0-13590 GCA_049317625.1 Phycisphaerales bacterium | reverse complement strand
CGCCAAGGTCTTCGGCGTGATGCTCCTGCAGGCGCTGTCGCTGTACCCGATCATCTACCTGAACGCGACGGAGGCGCTCGCCAACCTCGACCCCGCGCTCGGCGAGGCCGCGGAGAGCCTGGGCGCGAGCCGGGCGCGCACGTTCTTCAAGGTCACCCTCCCGCTGATCCGTCCGGGCCTCTTCGCGGGAGGGACGATCGTGTTCATCTGGAGCTTTACCGAACTCGGCACGCCGCTGATGTTCGACTACTACAAGGTCGCGCCGGTCCGGATCTTTAACGGTCTGAAGGACATCGAGAACAACGCCGAGCCGTACGCCCTCACGGTGGTCATGCTCACGCTTGCGATCGGCGCGTACGTGATCGGGAAGGTGCTCTTCGGTCGGCGGGGCCACGCGATGTACAGCAAGGCCTCCCGCGCCGGCGGGGAGAAGGTGCTCGGCGGGTGGAAGGGCTACGCCGCGGCGGGGTTCTTCGCGGTGATCGCGTTCCTCGCGGTGACGCCGCACCTGGGGGTGATTCTCACGAGCGTGACCTACCCGGGGCAGTGGTACGGCACGGCGCTGCCGACGGTGTTCACGACGTCACACTACAGCGAGGCGCTGGGCGCGCCCGACTCCTTCCGCTCGATCTTGAACAGCTTGAAGCTCGCGACGGGCGCGATGATGTTGGACGTCGTCGTGGGCATCGTGATCGCGTACCTCCTGGTGCGGACGCGGGTGATCGGACGCAACGTGCTCGATGCGCTGTGCATGCTGCCCTTGGCGGTGCCGGGGCTGGTGATGGCGTTCGGTTATGTGGCGATGAGCCTGCGATTCCCTTTCGGCAAGGACGGGCCGCTCTCGGGGTTCGCGAGCATCATCGCGACCGACCCGAACCCGGTGCCCTTCCTGATCATGGCGTACTCGATCCGGCGGTTGCCGTACATCGTGCGGTCGACGGCCGCCGGGCTCGAGCAGACCAGCGGTGAGTTGGAAGAGGCGGCGATCAATCTCGGCGCATCGCGCGTGACGGCGGTGCGGCGGATCATCTTGCCGCTGATCATGGCGAACCTGATCGCGGGCAGTCTTCTGGTTTTCGCGTTCTCGATGCTCGAAGTCTCGGACTCGCTCATCCTCGCGCAGCAGGCCTCGGACTTCCCGATCACCAAGGCGATCTGGTCCTTCACGGATCGCTACGGCGATGGACCGTATATCGCGAGCGCGATGGGGGTCTGGGGCATGGCCCTGCTGACGGTGACGCTGGTGGCGGCGTCGAGCCTGCTGGGCAAGAAGCTCGGGTCGATCTTCCGCGTCTAGAGCGGACCATCCCCGACCCGCACAACCGGCACACCCCCTTCACAGACGCCGTCTGCGAGGCACATCTTGCGCCGAAGCCGAAAGCCGCTGCTCGGGCTGTCGATACCTCCAAGGAACACGGAGGTGCGTATGGGTCCGTCCGAGAAGGCGTTCAACCAAGTCAAGTCGATCCTGGGCAAGCTCGATCGGAACATCGATCAGCTGCGGGCTCAGCGGCTCAACCCGACCCCCACGAACGCCCCGTTCGTGCCCCCGACGCCGGCGCCGCCCGCGGTACCCCCCGCACCCCGCGCGGGTTCCAACTACGGCCGGGCGACCCCGCTGCCGCCGCGCTGAAGTCGAGCAACTCAAGCACACCGAGAGGACGCGGTCGCCGTGAGGGGGACCGCGTCCTGTCGTTTTGGTGGTGGCAGCGGCTTTCCAGCCGCTGGGTCAACGCCGGGCTCCCGCCCGGCGGGTGTGCGAGCGTGGCGCGGGATCGGGGCCCGAAGCCTCGGATGACTCTTCGCCTTGGAAGGTCAACCGACGATCACCAGCCGCTGGGGAGTTCGGTCATCGGGAACAACTCGCGGCATTCGCCGAGCATCTCTGCCCACTCGGCCCGCGGGTAGCGCTCGGACAGGTGCATCAGGACGAGCTTGCCGACGCCCGCGCGGGCAGCGAGTTGGCCGACGAGTTTCGTGGTCGTGTGGTGATTCTTCGAGGCTCGCTCGGCGTCCGCGTGCCGGTACTGGGCCTCGCACACGAGGGTGTTGCAGCCCCGGAGCTCGTCGGCCAGGCGGGCCTCGGTGGCCGCGTCGAGATGGAAGTCGGTCAGGTAGGCGATGGAAGCGCCAGGAATCTCCGTGAGCAGGTCGCGTTTGAGCGCATCAATGGCGAACGAACGGCCCTCGATCTCGATCGTGGCCGCTGCATCGGCGGACTTGAGTGCCGACATCCAGCGGCCCGGCCGCAGTCCCATCTGCGCCGCCTTCGCGGTATCGATGTTTCGCTTCGCGGACTCGGTCACGAGGTAGCCCAGACAGGGGCCGTGGTGTTCGAGTTGCAAAGCCCTGACGGTGAAGTCCGGTGTCGCCACGACAACACCTGTATGTGGAGTCTTCCCCGCGTCGTGGCGGATCTCGAAGGCCTCGTTCAGTTCGAATCGCGCGGTGTCGACGCGGTCCTCGTGGATGTCGTGAACCAACCAAGACCCCCGCATGCCCTGGTGGAGGTTCCACCAGAACCCCTGGAAGCGGTGCTGCAAGATCGCTCCGACACCCGGGGGGCCCCAGACATTGTTGGGCGGGGTTTCTCGTTCGAACGTGCAACGGAAGAACGAGTCGAAGCCCCCGATGTGGTCCATGTGGCAGTGCGACAGAAACAAGTGATTGATCGCCTGGATCTCGCCGAACGAGATCCCTTGGAGACATCCATCGCCGCAGTCGAAGAGGAGCCTCGTGACGGACTGGCCGGACTCGATGCGGAGCAGCAGCGCGTTGTCGCGTCCGGGCTCTCCCAAGATGTTCATATGGATCGTCATCGGCTATCCCTTTGGTCTCCCAGGGCCAATCGCCGTGGGGGTCGGACTGTAGACGGAGCGCGGTCTCGCGTTCACGACTACTGCTCGGAGGGTAGCTTCCTCTTTCAATCCCCAGGGCGCGAGCGGTGCTTTCGCTCCGCGGCGGCATGAACTTTCGGGGAGTGAAGGCCTTCCTGGTGCGAGTGCCCGGGCCGGGACGCGAGCAGGGAGGGCAGTCTCGAGTTTTCAAGTACACAAAGTCGGAGCGTGCGGGGAAGGCGGGTTGGTTGCGGGGATACGACAGGAGGGCTCGCGCGGGAAAGACGTCCCGTGGTCCGCTCGATGGAGAGGGGTGGATGCAACTCTGGGCCGGGGGGCACGCGCGCGGCCGCTGAAAATGGGTTGGCGCGAGCCCAAACGCCGAGTCCTCAGCCAGGCCGCTCCACCACGCGGTCGAACGTCAATCCGCTCGCTGGTCGGCGGGCACCCGCGCGCTTCGTGCGTGAGATCCACAGGTGAAGCTCCCCGTCCGGTGTGCGACCAAGTTCGTAGCGTCGATCCAGGGTGAGTCCCTCATCCGGGAGTTCCTCATCGCGGAGGCGCATCTCCGGGGTGATCAACTCTCCGGAGGGTCCCTCTCCCTGCCCATCCATTCGTGCGCGCACCAGCCACCGGCCCCCCGGTGTTTCGAGCATCGTCATCGGAACGCGATCACTGGGCACCGTCGTTAGCGGTACGAACGTGAGATCTTCTGAGAAGTCCGGCAACGCGGGGATCACGCTCGGGCCTTCAGGGACGGTCTGCAACATCCACGCAAGGTTCGCCGCCTCATCACGGATGAACGCGACCCGCTCGACGGCCTCGCCCGAGATGAACCCGGCGCTCGGGGGCGGCAAGAACAGGTAAGGAAGCCCCGACACCCGCCACAAGCGCCACCCCGGATGAGGCCTTACCTCCTCGACCGCTCGGATCCGGGTCGTCACGCCGAAGGTGTCGGTTACCTCGAGCGAGTCCACATGGTGCAGGGCCGCGACCGGGAGGCGAAGGGGGAGCAGGAACCAGTCGGACGCGTACGACAGGACCGACTCCACCAGGAGAAGTCGGGCGGGGTCTCCGGGCGCGGCCTCGATACGCCCCAAGTCGTGCTGCGGATCTTCGAGTTCCCAGAACCCCAGCGCCGGCATTCCCGGGATCTGCAGGAGCGCGGGCGCAACTTCTGTCGTGACGCGTGTCCCGGCGGCCGCGGACCCGCTTACCGGCGGCTCTGCGGTGAACGCGTCCCAATCGAGCCGGCCCCCCATGTGCTCTGGTGCCGTGAGTGTGAGTCGCCCCTCCGGGACCGAGGCTTCCATGGAGAACCGGTATTCGAGACGGTCCGGCACCCACGCCGCGTTGACGCCCGGGCGCGCCCGCGGGCCGTACCAACTGGCCCATTCTCGCACGACCGTGTCGAACTCGTCCCGGTCCGCGGGCTTGATGTTCAGCTTTGTCCGCAGCGTCGCTCCGACGTCGGCAAGGATCGCGCTCCCGTCGGGCGCACCGGGGTCCAGCGGGTACTCCCTCAGCGTCTCGTCCGTGTATCTCTTCAAACGCCCCTCGGCCAACCTGTCGAGGAAGCTCGCCCCGCCCGAGGCTCGCGTATGCCGGTCGGGCGCGCCGCGGTCGTGCTCCACTTCCAACTCCGCTGCGGTCGTGCGTGGTGCGTACGGGATCCTCCCCGCGGGGGTTCTGATGCTCTCGATTGGGTAGCTGGAGCAGGCGACGCGTGCGGAGACCGGCGATGCGGCGTCCTCGCCGCTGAGTTCGCCCATCTGCCACTGACGACCGAGCATCCAGAGGGGGTCGGCCAGTCGGGCCGCGACGCCTTCGCCGAGGTCGAGCGCGGGGATGCCGGTCTGGGTGTCGGGCTCAAGCCTTGTCCAAGTGGTGATCGACATCGTCTCTTACCCCTGAGTCAAGTCGGTGAACTGGGCCACGAAGCCGTGCACCAGGAAATCGGTCGAGACTGTGTCGGCCGCGAGGTTGTCCGCGAAGTAGAGAGCCGGGAGGAACGAACCGTGCACGTCGGCGGGACGCACCATGCGGATCCGGGCGAGGTCCGCCGTTTCGAGCACGGACGCCTCGATCGACGCCGCGTTCCACCCTGCCACGGGGTCTGGGGGCACCATCACGAGGATGGCCTGCGGTGCCCGCGCCCGGGGCGCGTCGTAGTGCATGGCGATTCCGGTTGTCGCCTCGAGCCCCGGGGTGGCCTCGATCCAACCGTCGATGAGGAGGCCGGTCGTCGCGCCGGACGCCGGCGGGTCCGCGAGCATCACCAGCGCCAGGCCGGTGCCGCCGCTGCGGAAGTGCAGCCCGAGGTCGGTGTCGGCGCTGCGGGCTCGCACCAGAAAGTCCAGTTCGTCGAGGGCCGCGATCGACGCGCGCACGCGGGAAAGGTCGTGCATCCACTCCTTTTGTCGCGAGCGCGGCCCGAGCTCCGCGAGGGGCTCACCGGTCACGCCGAGGTCTCCGTCCTGCAGCGGGCGCGCGCCGCGCAAGAGGCGGGCGATCGCCGACGCCGCCCGGAGAGCCGCGGTGAGCGACTCGGAGAACTGCACGGGCCCGGAGCCTCCCGCCGCCTCCAAGAACCGCGTCACGAGCGCCGGCGCTTCGACGCCTGCCTGCACGAAGTCCATCAGCTGCGCGGGCTTCACCCCGATCGATGCCAAGGTGTGTGTCGCGGGCGTGCCGCCGTCGGTCGACGAGCCGACCGTCGCCGTCAGGCCCGACGCCGGGCCCGCCGCCTTTCGGATCATCTTTGTGACCCAGACGTCAAGGTCATCCGGTGCCACGGGCAGCACGACCCGCCATGTACGCGCCGTTGCGTCCGCTTCGGTGCGCACGACGTCGAACTCCTCGGGCAGCGTCAGGCCGGTGTCCAGCGCGGCGAGGGCTGGCTGCGCGCGCCCCGGGTTCCCCGCGCTCTGCTGATGGACCGCCTCGGCCAAGAGCAGGTCCCCGACGGCGTCGACGAGATCGGCGAGGCGCTCGGGTACGGGGCGCAGGTTCGCCGGGGGGGCGGTCCGCCAAGACTCGGCCACTTGGATGCCGTTGATGCGGGTCCGGCCGCTCCCGTCCACGATCGCGAACTGACGGCGCAGGTCAGGGAGGCGCGGGCCCAGCCCGGCCTCGACCATCCAGCGCTCGATCTTCTCTCCGAGCAGCGCGGCCACTGTCGCCCCGTTTCGCACTCCTTCGAGCAACTGGCGGGCGGCGCGCACCCGGTCGGAGCTCAGGTCGATCACGAGCGGCGCCTGGGCGGCCTCGTGCTCGCGGGCGAGGAACGCGCCGCGCAGCACCGCCGCCGTCCGCGCTTGCGCCAAGCGCGGGGCGTGGATGAAGCCCTGGCTGTCGGGGTCGACGATCGGCGGTTGGCCCTCTCGCGCCAGGACCGCGGGTACGGGCGGAGCGTCGACCCAGGCGTACGCGCCCAAGTGAGCCCCTTGCGGGGTTGCCTCCCGCATCGCGGCCAGCCGTTCGCTCGCCAGGGCCGTGATCCACGCGTCCAGCCGGTGCGAGGCGCTGTCGACGCCCTCGGCCGTCAGCCGGTCCAGCTCGCCTACGGGCAGTCGGGCCAGCATCCCGAGCATGCGACGGTGTTGCCCGAGGTCTTTCAGCCCCGGCACGTTCGCGGTCGGCCCTCGCATCAACTGCGAGGGCGTTCGGTTGTTGAGGGACGCCACGGGTGTGGAGAGCCGTGCCCATACCGTCGACGCCTGCGGTTCTACGAAGTCCCGCTCCAGCAGGGCCGGCTGTGCCAGCACGCGGTCGGCGGCCTTGGCCATCACCAGCAGTGTCGCGTGACGCAGCAAGATATAGAGCAGCGTGCGCGGCGCGGCCCCGGGCACGTCGTGCGCCTTGAGCGCTTCGACGGTCGCGGACGCGATCCCTTCGATGTAGTTCAAGGGGAGCGGCGCGTCCTTCGGCGTCCCGGGCGGCGCGGCCGGCGGCACGCGCAGCGCGAAGTTCGACCCCTGGAAGACCATGTCCAGGGCCTTGGGCTCTCCCGCAAGCCCCAGCGGTACCAGCTCCAACGTCAGCCTCTGGCGGCGGAAGTTCTCGATGACAGTCTGGAACCGCACCACGTCGAACCCGCCGAACCCGCGCTGGGCCACGACCTGCGATTCCAGCGTCCGGGCCAGCCAGCGCGTGGAGAAGGGAGATTGCGACAGGATCGCCGCCAGGTCGCCCCCGGGGTCCTCACCCGCCAGGCGCGGCACCTTCGACGAGTCTCTTAGCCACTCGGCCCGGAGTGCGTTCAGCGCCTTCGCCAGCGGACTTTCGACGCCCGGCTGGCCTGCGGTCCCGCGTACCCGCCAGCTCGCGATCGAGGACACCGGCAGCACGCCGTAGGGCTGCTCGCCCAACGACAGCACCGGGAACGGCCCGCGGGGTCTGACAAACCGCTGGTACAGCGTCCGCCCGCGTGAAACGGCCGCTTCGCTGAAGAGCGGCGACATCAGTTGCTCAAGGAAGTACCCGAGCGTCGCCGGCCAGAGCGCGGAGTGCATCGCCTCGACGGGAGCATCTGTTGATGCTTCGGCCCCTGAGACCAGAGCCAGCGCCGTGGGTTCTACGCCCAGCGCTCTCCCCAAGCGCGCGCCGTCCGTGCCGGGCGCGGGTGCTGCTCCCGTGGCCTCCGGCAGCGCTCCGACGCGCGACGTGGACGTGTGATTCGTCGGCGTCCCCGCGGTGAGCAGCCCCGCGCCGCTGTCCCGGCTGTGGCGCTCCAACAGCGATTCCAGGGCACGCGTGCTCCCCGCGGCCCCCGCGCCCTCCCGTACGCCAAAGGCCGCCAAGCGCGTCATCGCCGCCGCCCGCGCCCGCGGCAGCTTCACCCGCACGCCGAGCCCGATCGCCTCGGCGGCGGCGAAGTCCGTCTGCCACCGGATGGCTTCTGGTTCCGCGAGCGGTCCGACGGTCACGGCGGCCGGCACCTTCTCTCCGATCACCGCGAACACCCGCGTTGCTCCCTCGTACCCGGCGACCAGGAAGCGGCTCGGCAGCCCAGTCGCCTCGCTGTTGAGGAGCGGGGTCTCGCCGGTCTCCGGAACAGGATTCAAGGGCACCGCCGGGAAACTCAATGTGCCGTCCGGGCCTACGGTCGGCGTCAGGAGCAGACGCAGCCACTGCGCACGTGGCGCACCGAAGAGGCGCGTCAGCCGCTGCCACGCCGAGTCTGTCGCCGCGGACTGGTCTCCCTTCTCGTGCCGGGTCGACCAGTAGGCCACGGTCTGATCGCGCTCGAACGGATCGACCCCGGGCTTGTCGGTCGTGACGTGCGCGCCGGACGGGAAGACGCGCACCCGCAGCTCGACCTGGCCCCCCCCCGCGTCGAAGTAGCGAGTTTCCAATCGAACGGGCAACATCACGATCGGCAGGCGTGCATCGAGCTCGCTGTAGAGGGACGGGGGTGGCACCAGCGGCGGCATGTCAGTTTCCCCCCGGCAAAAGCAGCGATGCATGGATGGACAGCCGGATCGGGCGCTGCAGCGCGATCCCGGCCATATGGGCCCCGTTCTTTCGCCAAACCATTCCCGCCGACTGCGCCGGCTGCGGAGTGCGCGCCGCGGCCGCCACGTACCCGCCCGCCACCGCGACGGAAGGCCAGCCGATGTCGTTCCATGTGGAGATCGTCTGCGACGCTTCCTCGTCGAAGCCGAACTTGGCTGCTCCCGCCAGTTCCTGGATCACGACGTACCACCCGGGTGCGGCGGCCATCGCTTCCGGCGTCATCTCGAACCCGAAGTAGGCGGTGTCCACGCCCGCCGCACCGCGGAACACGGGGAGCAGCTGTTTTGTGCCCGGCCGCCGGAACTGCCCGTCCATCTCCGCCTTCGCGAGGAAGATCACCGTCTCCGACAGGCGGCTGACGAGCCGGCTGCGGAGGACCAGGACCACGCGCTCGCCGAACGACACGTGCGAACCCAGCCGCTCCTGGGGTCTCCACGACGACACCGCGCTCATGTCGCGTGGCGCCGCCGACGCCTTCGACTCGAAGAAGCGTGTCAAGTAGGTCGCGGCCCGGTCCAGCGGAATGCCGCGCCAGAGGAGCTCGCGTGCGAGCTCGTGGTTCGCGCCCACCATGAGCGACTCGACAAACTCGGTGTGAACCGAGAGCAGCCCCACCGTGTCGGGAGGGACATCCACGCCCGCCATCAGGAACTGCGGATCAAGCCATGCCCCGAGGGCCTGTGTGAAGCGGGGTGTGGCCACCACGCCGACCCCGGGGCGGAGGCGCCCGGTCTCTCCCAGCGTCACGCGCCCCGCGCAGCGTGCGGTGGCCGTCAGCGGGCCCGACGGCGGCGCGGGACGCGCCCATTCGAAGGGCTTCAGGATCGCGACATCCACCTTGGGCGGGGTGCGCGACGCCAGTACCGGCGCCACCTCGGCCAGGATGGTCTGCTGCCGGTCTGTCAGGCGGCCGATCATCGGCATTGATTGCAGGATCGCCGGAGAGAGCCGCGGGAATGCGCCGCCCGGGGGCTGGTGCGCGGCGGGGGGCCTTTGCGGTTCCAGCGGCTGAAGCACCGGTGGCGTTTGCCCGATCACCTGACCACCGAACACCGGGCCGTGCGCCGGGCCTGTTCTGGGCGTGGGTGTCAGAACCGGCCCGAGGTGGGTCAGAATCGGGCCGTGCGGGCCGCGCGGAACAAGTGGGCCGGTCGGGCCGGTCGGCGTGAGCCCGGCGCGCACCCGTTCGGTCGTGACCAACTTCGCCGATGTCGCGGGGAGGGAGCCTGGGGAGACGGCGGTCACGTTTTGCAGGGCGACCGCCCTCCGAAGTCCCTTCCCGCTTGCCCGGACAGCCGGTGCGGTCTTTGTCGCCAGGATGCGCCGGAAGGCCGCTCCCAGGGCCGGCGCCGGAAGAGCGCTCTGGGCGAGCCGCGCCGCCACGGTCGGCGCGCCGCTCTCGCGCATCCGACCGAGCGCGGGCGCCAAGGTTACCAACGCATGAGCACCCTGCAACGGCGCGACGGCCCGGGCGTAGAGGCGTGTCGACGCGAGTTCCGCGAGGACCGCTCCTTCGCGCTCGCGGCGCGCCCGTTCGAGGTCGCCCGCCTGGCGCCACGCCTCGTCCGCCAGCTCGTCCTGGTGCGCCCGCACCAGTTCTGCACCGAGCCCCGCCGCTGCGCGACGGCGCGGATCCAGGTTCAGCTCCCCGGCCCAGCCGTCCGCCGGATCCGGGCGGTCCCGACCCGACGCGATGCTCCCGTACACCGGTGGTCCGACGACCGCGGTACCGTCCGTCGGCGCATGCTCGAGGCTGCGCTTCAACCGTTGGGCGGAAGCATCCACCGCCGCTCCGGTCGACTCGGCCGGCGGCGCGAGGGGGCGCAGCGCTCCCTCGAAGGGCGCGACCCTGCCATCCACATCGCCTGACACCGCGCTCACGTCCAGTCGTCGCGGCGAGCTCGTCTCGGTCAGGTCGCGCCCGCGCAGGCGTCGGGCGAGCGTCTCCAGGTCTCCGGTGTCCGTCGTTGTGAAGAACCAGTGGTCGTAGACCGGCAGCACCACCTTGCCAGGGCCTGATCCCCAGGCGGGGGCCGCGGAGAGCGGCTCCGGCGGTCTCTGCCCGAGGCCCGCGAGTCGCCCCGCCTCGAACGTGGGCACCAGGCACGCGGCGTAGCGCGTGTTCGGAGCGAGCTGCCGCGCCGCGATCACCCGGCTCACGCCCCGGCGTGTCCCGTCCTCGTCGGGGGCCGCCCCCGCATCCACTTGGACGTGCGCCCACAGCCCCACTTCGTCCGACGGGGGCAGTTCATTCTGCTCCAGTTCGATCACGGGCTGACGGGCTTCTGCCACCGTGCCGAGCGGCGATCCCACCGGTGCCGCGACGACGATCAGCGCAAGCCACGGCCGCAGGCCGCCGTTGGCGTCGGGCGCATCGGGCGACAGGCACCACGGCAAGTCCGCACGCGCGAACTCGAGGTACGGGAACAGGTTCGGCGCCATCCCCAACGACCCCGGAAGAGGCTCGCGCCGTCGGACCTGCCCCGAACCCAAGCCGGTCACGTCCCCAGGCCCGTACCGCGCCACCGGGACATCCACGTCGCGTCCGGCGGCACGCACTTGGAGCGAGCCCTCGACGAGCCCCGCCGCCCGCGCCCACGGCAAAAATCGAGCGTTCGTGCTCACGTGATGACCTCCGCCTCGGGCACGACCCGCAGCCCCGGGCGCAGCGCCGCTCTTGCTTCGAAGAAGCCGCGTGCACCGCCCCGGGCCTGCAATCCCTCGTCCAGCACCGCGAACCGCTCGCGACGCACCTTGACTGGTGCGGTCGCACGGACGCCGTCCCGCGCGAACACGCTCAGCATCCCAACGACCACCGTCATCGGACGAGGTTTCTCCGGACGCTTCAGCGGATCCAGCAGGATCTCCTCGAACTCCGCCGACGTTGTCACGGCGACCCCGTTCTCCAGAGCTCGCACGACCTCTACGCCGGCGTCGCGTGTTTCGAAACCGCGCGACGCGAGCATCTCCTCCTGCGTCAGATTGAGGAACATGCCCAGCGCGAACTCGCCGGCGAGCGGAATGGTCCGCAGTTCCCCCGACTCCCCCGGCCCGCCGCTCACGCGCTCGATCTGCAGCGTCGTCGCGCCCGGCAGCTTCACCGCGCCGACTCGCTCGATCGGCACGTTCAGCGGCACCACCGGCTGGCGGAATCGCAACGGCTCCGTAGGCGACAGCCACACCCCGCTCCGGTCGCGGTCCGTCAGCGAAAGGCCCGGCGCCCCCCCGGAGTCCCAGTTGGCGACGTCGGCGACCGCCGCGGCGAGCAACTCCTGCACATTGACGCTCTCCACGGGCGCGTCACCTTCGTGCAGGGTCTTGGATCCGTGCTTGGACAAGGTCCAGAAGAGGAACTTCACCTCCACCTTGCCGCTCAACACGGTCGGCGTGAACCCCTCGATCGTTCCGACGAACCGCACCGCGGCGATCGACTTTGAACCCAGCAGCAGTTCGACGCTGAACTCGATCTTCAGGTTGAACGTCCCGTCGAACCCGATCAGGACGTCGAGCGACAGGCACCCACGAATCCCGAAGCCGTAGAGACGGGCCTCGATCGAGCCCGCTGCGCCGAACTGCAGCGAGCTGGGCGTGAACGCCACGTAGGCCCGCATCTCCAGCTTGAGATGGTCCCCTTTGCTCAGCACCAGGCTCAGCCGCGGCGGAACAAAGATCTTCGTCCCCGGCGGCACGTAGTCGGGGTGGAAACCACCCACGGAGATGTACGTCCCCCGATGTTGCCCGTCTGTCTGCGGGGAGCCGTGGAATAACGACGCGCCGCCCGTCAGCTCGCCGGCCCATACCCGCGAGTTTCGCAGCATGATCCGGACGTTCATTTCGTCGGTCTGCGAATCCCAGATCGCCACCCCGTCCGCCAGCACGCGCACCGGCTGCGACAAGGGGTCCAGATCTTCGCCGGGCTTGGGCTGCTTGAGCAGACCGACGAACTGCGCGATGATGTACATCCGCGCCAGGTCTGATCCCTCGATGATCACCCCGAGGTCCAAGCTCAGGCGCCCGCCCAACGCGGTGAACTTTGCCGCGATCCCAAGGACCGTCGAGTTTTCCTTTGTGGGGAAGAGCCGGTCCAGCGCCGCGAGGTACTGTGGCGCCTTCCCGATCGGGTCCTCCGGGAAGAGCACGGCGTCCAGGTCACCCGTGGTCAGGCCCGCGAGGAACGCCTCGGGGCTTGTGCTCCGGTTGGATCCGTAGAGCAGTCCAAGCCCCGCGAACTGGAACCCCGGGCCAGACTGAGGCAGTTGCATCGAGACCACCACCAGCCAGCTCCGCGGGCCGCCGGCTGTCGCACGCTGATAGATGCCGAGGCCGGTGAGGGAGAACTTCTTCGCGAAGTGAAGCTCCATCGCGCCCGACAGGCGTTCCTTCGCAGCGTCGTAGAAGAGGGCCCCGCCCCCTTCGATCTTCCAGACCTTCAGCTCGATCCCCGCGCCTTCGGGAAGAACGGGGGCCCATCCCATCTTGGCGATACCCGCCAGGTTTCCATCCCCGCCCTTCGCTGTCCCCGCGCGGTACGCCGCGCCGATCCCGCTTACATGCACCTTGAGGACCTTCAAGATCTCCAGGGTCAGTTGGGCAGTGGCCTCGAGCCCGAAGGTCGCTTCGCCGGCGACGTCCCCGAGGAGCGCCTTGAGCCGCACCGCTTCGATACGTGCATTCCCCAGGAGGATCGGGATCTTCTTGTTGATCGGGATCAGCACGTCCCCGCCGGCCCCGCCCTTGAACCGCACGCCGTTCAGGACCGACGCTTCGGCGGTGACGTCGAACGTGAACTTGAGGCGCGGCACGAAGTCGTCCAGCCACGTTCCCCCGCTGATGAGCAGCTCACCCTGTTGCACGCGCACCCACGCCGCGACCTCGTCCACACTCACGCGAGCGCCGACGCTGAGCTTGACGATTCGGAACTCCAGCTCGCTGCCTTCCTTCGGCTCGTCCGCCTGCTGCACCGGCTCCTCGCGCACGAGCTCCGCCTGGAAGGACGCGTTCCCCGTCGGCTCCAGTCCGTCACGCGATGCCAGCACGCCGAACGAGGCGCCGTTGGTGAGCCGCAGCCTGAACCCCTCGCCGAGATCCTCGTTGATGTCCGCCTGTCCGCGCACCTGTACATACAGCTTGCTCGGGGTCGTCTCTGTTGCCGGCACCGGCACCAGAGTGATCGCAAGCGGCGCCGGCGGCTCCCCCGGCTGCTGGTCCCGGAGGGGTTTGTCAAAGTCCGCGGCCT
>JBMOHX010000066.1:0-13593 GCA_049317625.1 Phycisphaerales bacterium | reverse complement strand
CGGCGACGTGTTTGGCGTGAAAGGGGGCGAAGTCGACGCCGGTGAGTTCCTTGTAGATCGCGAGGAGGTCCGCGGTGGTGTAGGCGGGTGCGTTGAGCGGGAATCGCTGGTAGAGGAGGCGCATCACATCGTCGAGGGACTTCTTGTTACCTGTGGCGCGGCGGATCTCGGCGTCGAGCGTGAGGTTGAGGATTTCGCCTCGGGTGTAGAAGCTGACAGTGGAGTTGACGGAGTCGGGGCTGACCTTGTTGAACTTGATCCAGGCGTCGAACGACGAGTCTTCGAGGGATTGCAGGTTGCGTCCGGGACGCGTGAGTTCGCTCTTCATGACCTTCGCGAGCTCGTGGAGATAGTCCTTCGGGGGAAGGACGCCGGCGCGCACGAGGCAGACCGAGTCGTAGTAGTTTGTGCAGCCCTCGGCGACCCAGAGGAGTTTGGTGTAGTTCTCCCGGTCGTAGTCGTAGGGCTTCAGGCCCTCGGGCCGGAACTGCTTGACGTTCCAGGTGTGGAAGAGTTCGTGCGAGGCGAGGCCGAGGAAGGAGCGGAATCGCGTCGGGTCATCGAAGATCGCGGGCTTGGCTTGGATGACCGTGGAGTTGAGGTGCTCGGTGCCGCCGCTCATCGCGGGGCCGATGTGGGTGATGAACACGTACCTCTTGTACGGGAAGCCGCCGAAGATGTCCTTCTGGACCTTCGTGAACTTCGCGAAGTCACGGAGGAAGGGCTCGGGGTCGGAGGGCGTCCCGCCCCAGAAGACGATGTCGTGGGGGATGCCGTCGACGGTGTAGGTGAGGGTGTCGTGCAGTCCGATCTCGAGCGGGGAGTCGACGAGGGTGTCGTAATCAGGACAGACCAGGACGTTGGGGATCCCGGGCGCGGCGTCGAGACCGCTGGCGACCTTCCAGCCTTCGGGTGCCTTGATCGCGACCTCGATCGGGCTGTTGCGGAGCTCGTGCACGTAAAGGAACACGCATGAACCGCTCAGGAATGCGTGGGTGTCGTCGACGTGCCGGGTCCGGTTGTTGATGGCGTTGGCGTAGACGGTGTACTTGATCGAAACGAACCCCGCGGCACCCGACGAGATGCGCCAGGACGACTTCGCGTGCTTCTCGATGGCGATGGGGCGGCCGTCCTTACCCTTGGCCGAGATCGAACGGATGGTGCCGGCGGGATCGAGGACCTCGTAGCGGCCCGGTCGCCAGACGGGGAGATGGACGTCGATGGAGTCGGCGGTCCAACCCCGGATGTTGAGGGTGATGTCGACGGTTTGCGTCTGAGGGTTGGCGAGGTCGACGATGTACTCCACGCGGGCACCCGGGCTCTGGCCGAGGGCGGGGGTTGCGACGGCGGCGAGGGAGAGGAGTCCGGCCAGCACAAGCAGAAACGCGGTGATCATGGGTCGAGGTTAGGACCGATCTGGACGCGAAAGCCGCGTACGGATTGTGGGCGGCGGGCCGGGGGGGCGACCGTCGCGGCGTTGGTGCGGAAGTTCAATCCGGGCTGAGTGTGGTGGTGGTGGAGAAAGGGGTCTTCCCCCGCGACCACATCGGCGAGAGCCAGCTCCCGCCGATCGGGCGCGTGCTGGACGAGATGGGGGCGTGGGAAAAGATCGGGGCCGCGGGATTCCCGGTGAAGCTGGGTGCCACGTACACGTCGGACAAGACGACCGAGCCGTGGGTGTTCGGGTTCATCCCGCTCTCGGAAGTGCGGGATGATCCGAGGCCGGGGAAGTACGAAGGGTCGCGGCGACGCGTCGTGTTTCAGGTGGATCGCGCGAAGTACGACGAGATCCTGCTCGACCACGCGCGATCACTCGGCGCGCAGGTGCTCCAGCCGGCGAAGGTGGCGAGGCGCAGGGGTGGGTGCGCTGCTCGAGTGTGCCCGGCGTATCCGCGGCGTCGATCTCGACGCCGGACGAGGGGGACATCGTGTACACGCAGAGTCTGGGCCCGCGAACTCGGTGGCGCCGGCGTTAGAGGTTGCCGCGGCGTTCCTGCTCGAGTTCGAGAGCCTCGAAGAGGGCCTTGAAGTTGCCCTTGCCGAAGCTCTGGCTGCCGCGGCGGCAGATGATCTCGAAGAAGAGGGTGGGGCGGTCCTGTAGCGGCTTGGTGAAGAGCTGCAGGAGGTAGCCTTCGTCATCGGCGTCGACGAGGATGCCGAGGTCGTGGATGCGCTTGTGATCCTCTTTCACCTCGGGCTGGCCGTGCGACTTGAGCGTGGAGTTCACGCGGTCCCAGACCTTGTCGTAGTAGGCGTCGGGGAGGGTGAGGAAGTCAACGCCCCGGGCGCGGAGCGCGGCGATCGAGTGGAGTTCGTCGTCGGTGCGGAGCGCCAGGTGCTGCACGCCGGGGGTGTTCTGGTGCCAGTCGAGGTACTCCTGCACCTGGCTCTTGCGCTTGCCGGGGGCGGGCTCGTTGATCGGGATCTTGATCAGGTTGTTGCCGCTGGACATGACCTTGGACATCAGGGCCGAGTACTCGGTGGAGATGTCCTTGTCGTCGAAGTGCTTGAACATCGAGAACTCGAGGACGCTCTCGTAGAACTTGACCCAGTAGTTCATCTTCCCCATCTCGACGTTGCCGACGAGGTGATCGACGTACTTGAGGCCGCAGGGAACCTTCCGGTTCTGATCGTTGATCGCGAGGACGGAGGTGATCCCGGCCTGGGGGGCGCAGCCGCGGGCGGGCTCGTTGGTGCACCCGGAGTCGACCTTGCGGAAGCGGGGCATGAAGGTCCCGCCCTGCTTGACCTTGGTCAGTTCGTACGCGCCGGTGCGGCTGACGAAGGTGTGGACGACGCGGCCGAAGGTTTTGATGGAGGCGGTGGTCACCGAGCCGTGCTGGTCTGAGTAGGTGCGGGGAGCGGCGGCGGATTCCGCGCCGTTGTGGACAGCGCGGTCGTACGCCCGCTCGGCGTCGAAGACGGTGAACGCGACGTCCTTCACGCCGTCGCCGAACATGGCGACTTCCATGTTCGCGGGGTGGAAGGGCGTCAGCCCGCTGGTGAGCATGAAGCGGATGTTGCCCTGCGTGAGCAAGTAGTGGGCGGCGTCGCGGCTGCCGGTGGTGAGGTCGGAGACCTGCTCGATCTGAAAGCCGAAACACTGGGCGTAGAACAGAGCTGCCTGCTTGGCGTTCCCCACATAGAACTGGACGTGGTCCACGTCGATCAGGTGCAGGGGATCCGTGCTCGCGGAAGGGGCGGCGGCGGGCTGAGCGGCGAGAGTGGTCATGGCGCAGAACTCCGTTGCGTGCGTGGTGTCAGGATAGCCCGCGAGCGGCCGCCCGGTCCGGTGGGTTCAGGAGTTCAGGGGCGATCGGATTTGCCGGCGACCGAAAGGCAGGCCGAGGAGGGAACGGCGGTCGCATCCCGGCACGAGGCGATCGTGCGATTGCCCCCACTCGCTCGGCGCGGAGCCGCCCTGATGGCGAGTTCCTGGGCAGGCTACCTCTTGGAGGTGGCTCATCGCGCGGGGGTGCTCGTGAGATCATCTTGATCGGCTACCCGAACGCGCGGAGGCCCCACTCTCAACGGGCGAAGTCGCGGTGACCCCGCCCGCGGTCGTGGAGGGCTTGTCGCTCTTGACAACGGTCGCCGATTTTCTCAACGCCCCCGTTGCCGAGCGCAGCGGATCGCGCCGATCGCGAGGATCGCCAGTGCTCCTGGCGACGGGATGATCTGCGCGAGGCCGGTGATCCCGTCGCCGTAGGTGTCCAGGACCGCGAGCTGAGTGAAGTTCCCGTCGAGCGCTTGCGTGCCGAGCACCAACTGCCGTGTCCCCGGGAGGGCGTAGGAGGCGTAGATCGTTCCGCCGACCATCTCAAGACCGACGTAGTCGTTGTTCGGAGTTGTGCAGACAGGCGTGGAGAACAAGTCGCCGCGCCGGTAGTGGTACATCATGTCGGTGTTGAACTCGGAGTAGTAGAACTCGTCCATCGAGCCGGGCACCGCGACCAGTCCACCTGGTCCGCCGAAGACCCCCATCGACCACTGATCGACCTGCGCAAACGTTGTCGGGTCCCATTCAACCAGCGTCGAGCCCTGCGGCAACACGCCGGCAACTCCGAACATTCTGCCGCCCACGAAAATCGGCGAAGCGTTCGGGCCGCCTCTGGTGCCAATCTGGGTCAGCGTGGGTGTCCCGCTCGGGTTGTCGACCCGGTACACACCGTTTCGGCCCACCGCGAGGATGTCGCCGTCGGAGGCCCCCCCGTTCATCGATCCGACCGTCATGCCGCTGGGCACGTTGGTCATCCCGCTGATCACGTCGCCCATGTTCGCGAACGTCGATACCACGCCTCCCTGGTAGCGGTACATCGTGGTCCCCTGGGTGATCATCAGGCTGGGCTGGGCGATCGCCGGGACTCCGGCGAGCGAGGCGGCCGTGAACGCGATCAAGCGAGGGCTAAGAGCGGGATGCATGACATGCTCCTCCAAGGTGTGCAGGGTGGGCGGGTGCTCGTCCGCCAGCCCCGATGAAATGTGTCGCCACGAAACGGCGGTCTCGGACGGATCAACTCTGTGTTCACGAAGACACAACTCGCGTTGTCCTCCGCGCTGGCCGCGGGAACTGACCCCAGGTGTCAGCGCGGCCGGTGCCGTTGGACCCGGTTGCGTTGGCCCGGAGTCCAGCCGTGAACGTGGGGGACTTCGATCACCCCGTGCATGACTCCTTCGCGCCCGCGGTCGGGTTCTTTCACGGCTATGCGGAGAATCCTCGATCCAACGCGCGGCCGAGTCACGAGCCCTGTGTTTCAGCCGCAGTTCGGCAACGCCCATCGCGCGCTGGCGAGCCGCGCCCCGCTTCGTCCACCGAAGTCGGGCTTCGCGATCAACCGCGAGCTGGGGCGTGACCTGGAGACGGGTCGATTCCGATAACGTGTTGTCGGAGAGAGTGGCGGGGTTCTGTTGGGTATGGTACGCTTCCCGTCCATGAGCACCGCTCTTCAGGGACGAAGCCAGCCCGGCGCCGCGATGCGCGAGTCGCAGGCGAGCTGGGGGCCGTATCAGTTGCTGCGCCAAGCCGGCGAGGTGGTGTTGGGTCCGCTCTGGAAAGCCCAGCGGCACTACGCGATGCACGGTACCAAGTCGTCGAGCCACATGGTCTATGTGCTCGGGCACCGTCACGACCGCGGCCTCCGCAGGCGTGTCGAGGAGCACGGGCCCGGTATGGAGGCGATCTCCGATCCGCACTTGCTCCGCTACGAGGTGCTCGGCCGGTGCGAGAAGCGGGGGTGCTGCGTCGCGTGCCCGTACACGGGTGATCAGACCGGGCTGCTCACACTCCGGCGGTTGCGGGAGCTCAAGGGCGGGGCCCTGCCGAGCATCGAGGTCCGGCGTGCCGTTGAGCACCTGCTGCTGGGGCTCAAGGCCCTGCATGGCGTGGGGCTTTCGGACGGGCTCCTAGATCTCGACCGAGCGCTGGTGGACCGGCGAGGGGCGGTGGTGATCGAACTGCCGGGACTGCCGCTGCTGTACCGCAGCCCGGGCGACAACCAGGATGACCTTCGCCGCGCCGACTTGCTCGCGGTTGGGCGGATGGCGTACGAACTGCTGTACGGCCGGGAGCCGGACCCGAGAGGGGTCGCGCGTGTGAGTTCCTCGCCCGAGTCTGCGTGGGACCTGTGGCTCGCCTCCGCGCTCGATCCGTGGGAAGGCTTCGCCACCGCGGCCGACGCGGTGTCGCTGCTCCCCGCGGAGCCCGTGGTGGTGCAGTCAAAGAGCGTGGTGCAGCAGTTGATCGACTGGATTAAGGGCTAGATCTCGTTCCGCGGGCGAAGTCATTCGCCGCGGGCGGGTCGTCCGGCTATTTCTTTTCGTCCCGTTGTGGAGCGGGCTTGGCGAGCGAGGCCTTCACCTTCGCCAACTGCGCTTCGTCCAACTTTCCGGCGAAACGGGATTCGATGAGCGTTGCCAGTTCGGCCTCGTGCTCTTTGCCCTTGGCGAGGGAGAGGCCCTCGAGCCAGACCTCCACCGGCGCACGCTGGTCCTCCGCCGCGACGTCCAGTCGTCCGAGTGCGAGCAGCGCGAGGAGGCGGATACGACCGATCGCGTCGGCGTCTTGCTCGGCCGAGGGCGTTGGCAGGGTCTCGAGACGAACGAGCGCGGCGTCCGGGTGGCCCGAGTCGATATCAGAACGGGCGAGGGACTCCCCCGCGGCGAGGATGGCGTGCCGTGATTCGTCTAGGAAGCTCTCGGCCATGACGCGCTCGGGGGAGGTCGCGATCTCGAGCAGACTCCGCGAGATGTCCCGATCGCCGACCGCCGCGGAGGCGGCGAGCAGGTCCGTGGCCCGCATGCCCCGACCCAGGCGCAGGAGGCTCGTCTTGCGTACTGCATCGGAGGGTGCCGACAGCTTCGAGATATTGAGGAACCCGGCGGCGGTGGGGTTGTGCACGAGGACCGCGCGGGAGGCGGCGTCGAAGAGGTCGTCGAATCGCGCCGCCGCCGCGACGACGCGGCCCGCGAGTTCGGGATCCCAGATGAGCGCGTCCGCCGCGGCGCTGCGTACGGGTGCGGAAGGGTCGTCTAGGAGCGGGACCAGGCCTTGGATGTCGACCTCGGTTCCGAGCGCGTAGAGCAAACAGACCATGGGCGCGCTCGGGCGGCCGGCGGCGATCTCTCGAGCCCTGGAGAGGATGCTGGCGCGCTGGTCCGCGGTCAGCACAGCGGCGCGGGCGAGCGAGCAGCACGCTTCCGCGGCGGCGTCGCGGGCCGGGCCTTCTCGCTGAAGCCAAGCGATTGACGCTTGGGCTGTGATCGAAGAAGGCCACCGTGCGCTGGCCAGGAGGAGGTCCGCCGCGGCGACGGGGTCGGTCTCGCGGTCGAGGGCCTGGGCGATGGCGGATGGGGCACCGTCAGGGGCGAGCTGGCGGACAAGCACCGCGGCCCGCGAGCGGACCGTGGGGTCGGGGTTCTCGATGAGCTTCAGCGCAGCCATGCCGACGGTGGGGTCGAGTCGGCCTGTCACACTGAGTTCGCGTCGGGTGAGTTCGAGGCCCAGGTCTCTGATCTCAGGGATGGCGTCGCCCATCCAGCCCGCGAGGAGCTCGGGGCGTGCCGCGGGTTCGCTGGCGATGTACAACTGGCGAAGAGAAGCGATCAAGCGGCCGGTCGCATCGGCACGCTCGGCGGAGAGACGGGCGGAGCGCATCGCGAGGGCACTGACGAGTTCGTCTTGCCAGGCGCGCTCGGAGAGCTGCTCGACGCTCTCGAACCAGCGTGCCCAACTCGTCGGGGTCGCGGGGATGTCGTCGCGGCCGGAGAGCTCGGCGAGGGCTCGCATCGCCGCGGTTGCGACGTCGGTATCGGCGCTCTTGGCGTAGATGAGCAGCAGGCGGGCGGAGTCTCGGGTCCGGAAGCGGGAGAGTGCGGAGAGGAAACTGGGGAGTTCCCATTCGGGCGTGGCGGCGACGCGCGCGGAGAGCGTGGGGTAGAGGCGATCTGGGACGCGGGGCAGGCGGGCGATGGCGGTGAGCACGTACCGGCAGCCCCCCGCGCCCGAGACCGGGCCCGCGAGGACTTCGGCGAGGCGGTCCCGAACGGCGATCGAATCGCACTGCAGGACCAGCACGTTCGCGGCTCCCTGGCGAGCCGAATCCGCGGCGGCTCCGTCCGTCAGCACGTCGAGAGCGAGCTCCGGGTTGACGGTGAGCGAGTCCTGTGCCGCGCTGCTGAAAGCGATCGCTGCCACAGCGGCCGCGGTGATCAGCAACCGGATGCCCCGTCCCCTGAACACGACGCTTCTCCTCGCACGGTTCGCGGCCCCCGCGCCCCGGTCGATGGAAGCGTAAGACGCACGAGGCGGCGGTGTGTGCCTGAGATCGGCACGATTCGCCGCGGTCGTTCAGCTTCCGTCGGACTTGTTGAGCCCGAGCAGACGCGCGGCTTCGTCGACGTCCTTGTCGCCACGGCCGGAGAGGCAGACGACGAGGTGCTGATCGGACTTCATCGTGGGGGCGACCTTCATCGCCTGTGCCACGGCGTGGGCGGTCTCGAGGGCGGGGATGATGCCTTCGGTCTGCGCCAGCAGCGTGAACGCGTCGAGCGCTTCACGGTCGGTCACATTGGCGTAGTCCGCGCGCTTGGCGTCCTTCCAGTACGAGTGCTCGGGGCCGACGCCGGGGTAGTCCAGACCGGCGGAGCAGGAGTGCACGTCGGCGGTCTGCCCCTCTTCGTCCTGGAGCACATAGCTGTACGAGCCGTGCAGGATTCCCGGTCGGCCCTGGCAGAGCGGCGCGGCGTGTTGCCCGAGCGCGGGGCCACGGCCGCCGGCCTCGACTCCGATGAGGCGGACCGCTTTTTCATCGACGAAGGGGTAGAACATCCCCGCGGCGTTGCTGCCGCCGCCGACGCACGCCACGATCGCGTCGGGCATGCGGCCGATGAGGCGGAGGCACTGCGCCTTGGTCTCGCGGCCGATGACGGACTGGAAGTCGCGCACGATCGCCGGGAAGGGGTGAGGGCCGACGACCGAGCCGATGATGTAGTGGGTGGTCTCGACCGAGCCCATCCAGTCGCGCATGGCCTCGTTGGTCGCGTCCTTCAGGGTGCGCGAGCCGGAGTTCACCTCGACGACGCGGGCGCCCAGGATCCGCATGCGGGTGACGTTCAGCCGTTGACGGCGGATGTCCTCCGCGCCCATGTAGACCTCGCACTGGAGCCCGAAATGGGCCGCGGCGGTCGCCGTCGCGACTCCGTGCTGACCGGCACCGGTCTCTGCGATGATGCGTTCTTTGTTCATCCGCAGCGTGAGCAGCGCTTGGCCGAGGGTGTTGTTGATCTTGTGCGCGCCGGTGTGGGCGAGATCCTCTCGCTTCAGCCAGATTTCCGCGCCGTATCCGGAGCCGGCGCTGCCGCGGGCGGCCTTCGTGAGCCTCTTGGCGTGGTAGAGCGGTGTGGCTCGACCAACGAACGACTGGTTGAGAGCCGCGAGTTCTTCCCAGAAATCGGAGTCGTCACGGGCCCGGAGGTATTCCGCCTCGAGCTGCTGCAGAGCGGCGACGAGCGTCTCGGGGACGTATGCGCCTCCGTACGCGCCGAAGCGGCCCTGCTGGTTGGGCACCTCGGAGATCTTCGGCGGGATCGGCTTCGGAGGGATCTGGTGGCTCGTGGTGCTTCCGGGGGGCATTCGAAGAGCGTAGGTCCCCGAGCGACTCAGAGCCCGCCGCAATACGCGGCCGCGCAGGCCCAATCCTTTACCGGGGCCCCGCTGGCGCGGAGTGCGAGCGCGGCCTTTCTCGCTGCCGCGGGGGCGCTCAGGGTTACTGATTCTCTGAAGAACGCCTCCATCCAGCGGCTCGCGGAGGAGGGCGTCGCCCAGCGGCGCGGCGTGACGAGGCATCGTGCTCCGGTGCTGAGCACGGCTTCGGCGAGGGCAGCCATCGCGTCGGCGGTGGGGCCGCCCCTGGGCCTTCGGGGCGGCTGGGTCAGCAATGCCCATTCGGTGTGGCCGAGGTCCACGGACATCATCATCTTTGCCGAGACCACACCGGGTGCCCTTCTGTTCAGCTCGGCATCTGAGCCGGTGTTCAGGTAGACACCCGCGCGCAGGAAGGGCGACTCGTGCCACATGGAAGCGGGTTCCTTCCGTGGCGGGATCCGGTGGGTCCAGGCTTGGTCTTTCACGTCCCCGAACGAGTAGGGTTGGTCCGGCAGGAGGCCCCACGGGGCATCGATCCACACCCGCCTTGGCGAGCTGGCTTTCATGAGTCGCTGGACGCTCGCGTCAGCACCGGACTTGGTCGCTCCGGCCCAGCCTGAGGGGGCGCTCGAAGTGGCGGACGGCCCGAGCTTGTTCCGGTCCAGGCGGAGCGAGGCGGATCCCTCGGCGCAGTAGAGCTTGCGGAGCGAGAGGTCGACCTGGGCCGCCGGAGGGAGTTTGGGTTTGTACATCCCGAAACGTCCGAGCAGCTTGCTCCGCCACGTGTGGCGGGGGAGGCCGACGATCGCCAGAGGCTCGGGCCGTTCCTCGGGCACGGGCGCGAGTACGGGCGAGACCAGCGCCATGGCTTCGTCGGCCGCGGCGGAGACGACGGGGCGGCGCGGCCGGAAGAGAGCGCCGATCGACGGGACGTGGGAGACCTGCGCGGCGTCGATGAGCAAGCCAGGACCCGCGGGGAGGGCCTCGAAGGGCGCGTCGGCGAGTTGGCCTTCGGCAGCGATCCAGACCGGGCCGCTGAGCGAGAGGCCCAGCGGTTCGATGACCAGCGCGGCGAGCTTCGCGCGAGCGGTGTCGTCCTCGATGGCGTTCTCGACGAGCGGGTCGATGACCGACGCGGCTTCGAGGTCGACGCACCGGCCCGATTGGCCGGTGAGCACGATTGCCGCGTATCGGGCCGGGGCGTAGCGGCCCTTCCTGCTGGAGCCCGCTTCGAAGCCGGGGGGCTGGATGCGAACAAAGTGAACGAAAGTGCCGCCGCCGAGCGCTCGGCCGAGTGCGGCGGGGTCGCACTCCCATGCGCGGCGGGAGGCATCGAACAGGGGGAGCGAGTCGCAGAGGGCGCGTTCGGCCGTCGCCAGCCGTGCGCGGAGTTCTCGCTCCCGGCGGGTGGCCATTTCCTGCCGGCCGGGTTCGCTCTCGCGGAGCGCTTTGACCAACTGTCGTTCGATCCAGATGAGGGTGCGAACCGCGGGCGCGTGCTCCGCGGATTCCCGCAGCGCGAGCGAGAGGTCCGACGGCGCGCGAGAGGCGTGGCAGCGGTGGAGGGCGGTCGCGCACGCGAGCGAGGCCGAGGCGGGGCCGACGCCGGTGCAAGCGAGAGCCAGGGCCGCCTCGGCGCACCAGCGCAGGCAGACATCCTCGCTCACTTGAATCGAGTTCTCGGCGCGGTAGTTCCGGAGCAGCGTGTCGCCCAGGAGTTCAAGCGCGGCGCACGCGCTCTCGGCGGCCTCGGCCGGTTTGCCGCGTGCGGCACAAATCACGGCCTTGGTGTGGAGGAGCCGGCCGCGTTCCGACGGGTCGAATCCCGGCAGCGTTTCAGCACGCCGGATCGCCTTCCTCACCTCGGCGTCCGCGCGGTCGAGGTTCCCGGTGGCCAAGTTCGCGCGGGCGAGGGCGTCGCGGAAGTGGTCGGCGAAGTTCGGACCCGGTGACTGGGTCTGGCTCTCGGCGCAAAGTTCGCTCAGGATCGCCATTCCCTCGTCGGCCCGTCCAAGGTCGCAGAGCGTTTGCCCCTTCATTCCCAGGACAAGCTGCGACTGTTCTGGCGACTGGGGTTCGCCTTCGAGCAGCCGGAGAAGGCGATCGGCGTCGCGGAGCGCCCGCGCGGAGTTGCCCAGTTGGTGATGGGCCATCATCGACTGGCTCAGTAAGCGGAGGAGACTGGGGTGCAGGGCGCGGCCCATCGGCTCGATGCCGGCGATCGCCCGGTCGAGCAGTTCGGCTTGGGGTTCCACTTCGCCCGTTTCGCTGAAGACCTCGGCCCGCTCTGATGCCGCGAACGCCGGTGAGAGAGGGGAAACTTCCGTTGCCGCGCGGATCGCGTCGGCCGCGTCCAGCAGCCGGTCGCAATCATCCCTGTGCCCGGCGGCAAGCCTGCGCTGGCTCAGCAGACGCAGCGCCTGGAGCATTTCGTCGGAGATCTCGCCCACCCCGGAGCGGGTTGCTTCCGATGCCGCGAGGGTGAGCGCGTCCGCCTCCTCGTGGTCACCCAGGTCGGAGAGGAGTGCCGCGAGCGCCGAGCGCGTGTTCACGATCTCGGCGTTGCCCTCGCCGTAGAGTTCGAGCTTGAGATTGAGCGACGATCGCAGCTCGGCGAGGGCGCCCTCCAGATCGTGCTGCGAAGCGAGCACGGACCCGAGCAGCGCCTTGGCATCCGACTGCATGGACTTCACGACCGGCTCGTTGCCGCCGGTGCGGGCCGTGTCGAACGCTTCCCGCGCGGCGGCCTCCGCCTCGTCTAGCCGGTCCGCGGCGGCGTGCACGCGAGCCAGGTTCATCAGCGGGTTCGCCATCAGGGGGCGCTGCGCCTCGGGGAGCTCGCGGCAGATCTCGATCGCCTCGCGGATGAGTGGCTCGGCGATGGCGTGACGGTCGAGCGCCAGGTTGATCGCGGCGAGGCGGTTCAACCCCGGGATCAGCGCGGGGTCCTTGGCACCGACGAAAAACCGTCGGATCGCCAGCGCCTCTCGGTGGAGCGGCTCGGCCGCTTCGGGTTCTCCGCAGGCCTCGAGCATGTCACCGTGCGTCGCGAGGGCCTGCTCGACCAAAGGGTGTTGTTGCCCGTAGTGGGCTTTCGCGGCGGCGACCAGCTCCTGCGCCGAACGCAGCGCCTCCTCGAACTTGTGCTGCCTGAACGCCTCCATGGCGCGGGTGTGCAGGCCCACCAAGACGTTTTCCGCATCCTTGGCCATCGTCAAGCTCCGATCGTGCCCAACCCTCGTCCCGGCGCCCCCGCGCGGGATCCTGCACACTGTATCAGAGAGACTCGCGCGGTCGCGATCGGCGCAAAGCTCAGCTCCCGCCGACGATCGACGCCGTGCTCACCAGTTCCTCGAGCAGTTGCATCGCGACGCGGCCGGAGATCCGGAAGGGGTCGAGCCGCGGCTTGTCCGAGTACTTCAGCACGATCGCCGCGTTGACCCGGTCGAGGTCGACCCGGCCCATGCGCCAGCCGCAGAACCGGCGCTCCGTAATCTCGTCGTAGCCCAGCAGCATCACGTCGGAGTGACGCTCGTCGCGGAGTACCTTCGCGTAGAGGGCGTTCACCTCGGCACGCCCGCCTTCGAGCACCTGCATGAAGACCTCCCCGTGGCAGACGCAAAGAATGCCGGTCACCCCCGATTCGGGGTTGTTCTTGCGGGACTGCGCGAGGATGCTCGAAACGAGCTCGTCGTTGATCGGGCTCTTGGCCCGGCTGGCGTACAACAGGCGTACCAACATCGGTGTGTCCTCAGGATTGGCCACGGTCGTGAAGGAGTGAGAGGAACTCGCGGCGGAGGTCGGGGTTTTTCAGGAAGCTGCCGCGCATGACGCTGTTGACCATCTTGGAGTCCATGTCTTTCACGCCGCGCCACTGCATGCAGAAGTGGTCGGCCTTGAGCACAATCGCCAGGCCGTCGGGGCGCATCTTCGACTGGAGCAGGTCGGCGAGCTGAACGACCGCCTCTTCCTGGATCTGCGGGCGGGCCATGACCCACTCGACGAGCCGTGCGTACTTCGAGAGCCCGATCAGGGCCGTGTGCTCGTTGGGCATCACGCCGATCCACACCTTGCCGATGATGGGGCAGAGGTGGTGCGAGCACGCGCTGCGCACGGTGATCGGTCCCACGATGAGCAACTCGTTGAGCCGCTCGATGTTGGGGAACTCGGTGACCGGCGGCATCGGCGCGTAGCGACCCCGGAAGACCTCGGTCACGAACATCTTGGCAACGCGCTGCGCCGTTTCGTGCGTGTTGTGGTCGCTTTTGGTATCGATCACGAGGGCGTCGAGCACCTCTTGCAACCGGTCGCGGACCTCGCTCTGAAGCTCTTCGAGCTCCCCGGGCGCGAGGTAGTCCGCGATGCTGTCGTTCGCGTGGAATCGACGCTTCGCTTCCACCAGCCTCCGCCGGATACGTGCGGAGACCGGACCTGTCCCGTCATCTTGATTC
>JBMOHX010000065.1:0-13655 GCA_049317625.1 Phycisphaerales bacterium | reverse complement strand
GCCTGTGTGCTTCCGATGCTCTGTGAGGAGGTTCCCTCGAAGATCCGTCATCAAAAA
This sequence comes from Phycisphaerales bacterium, assembly GCA_049317625.1. Lineage (GTDB taxonomy): Bacteria > Planctomycetota > Phycisphaerae > Phycisphaerales > UBA1924 > JBEIUO01. The sequence continues at coordinate 13,598 of JBMOHX010000065.1, read as the reverse complement.
GGAGTCAAGAGCTCCCCTGTGAGGTGACGGGAACGTTGAAGTGGGCGATCGGCAGGAGACTGCTCGTCGGCCCTGGTGCGGGCGGCCGTCCGGAGATGGCTCGGTGCGGGGCAGTCGCGGTCGGTGTTCGGAAGGGACTGGCGGCGCGCCTTCTGATCCGACCCAGCAAAGGTGGACAGCGTTGATCCTGTTCTCGTCGCGCCCTGTCACTGCGCATCCGCAACGTTGGAAAGCAGGCCGTGCTCGAGCGTCGCGCTGTTGCCCGCGGTGGTACCGATCATATCCGATCCAATCGCAGCCTGAATGCCCTGGCGATCTCGGTGACCTTCCTGGTCGGACCGCGTTGGCCCGGGCTGCGAGGGGGGAAGTCGAAGAACATGCCGCGGCATCTGTTAGCTCCACCTTGCCGGGCAGCCGCCCCGAGATCGACCACACCGCGCACCGGTCGCCTGTTGGGCGGGGTGTGGCTTGCGGGGACGTGCGCTCCGCCGCGGGGCGGGGAGCACGCGTGACTCGTGGGCGTGGACGCCCGAGCTACCTTCTTCTCGCGCTTCGTTCCGCCGCGAGGGTCATGGCCGCCTGGCTGCGCTCGCGCACTCGGCCGAGGATCTCCTCCGGCGTTGACTCGCAGCTCCACATCTGCTGCTGGGCCGCGTCGAGGAGGTCCTTGAACTCCGGCCACACCCGCGTGCGGGCCGCGAGGTAGCCGCGGGGGCTGTTGGCGATGGCGTTGAAGACCGCGATGCCGCGGTTGGGGTGGTTTTTGACGAACGCGTCGCTCGCCTTCGCCAGCGTTGTGTTCTTGAAGTGCGCCGTGCTCAACTGCTCGACGATCTCCTGCCTCTGCGTGTACGCGACGAACTCCATCGCCGCCTCTTTGTTCGGCGCGTTGCGGGGGATGACAAGGATGTCGCTCTCGACGAGGCCGATCGGTTCGCCCTCGCGGTACAGCCCCTCCGCCACCGGGATCGGCGCCACGCCGTAGTCGAGGTCGGGCTTGAACTGGTTGATCACGTTCGCGAGCCACGGGCCCTGCACCACCATCGCCGCCTTGCCGTCGAGAAGCGCGTTCAAGGGCGAGGAGTACTCGGTCGCGAAGCCGCTCTTGAAGCTCATCGAGGCCTTGATGCCAAGGCGCTTCGCGTACGACTGCACCCACCCGCCAGCGCGCACGTTCTCCGGGCTGTCCGCGAGCGACGTATTCGTCTCCGCGTCGTACAAGCGGCCGCCGAACTGCGGGCCCCAGATGAAGCTCCACCACCCCGGCTCCGTGTGCATGAACCCCACGCGCCGGATCGTGCCGTCCGCCTCGATCACATCGAGCCGCTTGGCAAAGTCGTCGAGCTCTTCGATCGTCCGCGGCGGGCGGTCCGGGTCGAGCCCCACCTCTCGGAACGCCGCGCGGTTGTAGTACATCGCGATCGTGCCGCCGGTGTTGGGCACCGCCCATGTCCGCACCTTGCCCGAGGAGTCTTTGTGCGTGAGGATCGGGCGGACCGCCGCCGCGTAGTTCTCGAGCTTGATCGCCTCGCCGCCGGGCAGCTCGTCGAAGGCGTACACAGCGCCCGACTCGGCGAACTCGGGGACGTTGTAGTTCCACATGCCGACGATGTCGGGGGGCAGTCCGCCGGCGATCGCGATGCGGGCCTTCTGGTCGACGCCGGCGGTGACGACGTAGCGGACGAAGATGCGATCCTGCGAGCCGTTGAAGACGTCGATGACGTCCTGCATCGCCCGGCCTTCGTGCTGCGTCCATTTTTCCCAGTAGTCGACGACGATGCGGCCCGCGGGCACCTCGCGTTTGCCGCGCGGGCCGAAGAGCACGAACGCGGCCGCGCCGGCACCCAATGCGCCGGCCAGAAGCTCGCGCCGGGAGATGTCGATGGGCCGTGCCATGTGCACAGCTTACCGGATCGGGGACGGGAACGGGTGCTTACGCGGTCTGGGGTCCGAGGCCGCGGACGCTGCCTTGGCGCAGCTTGAGGGCCGGCCCTTCTTCAACCTTCTCGAGATCGGCGAACTCCTCGCCGAAGCGGAAGAGGCGGAAGCTGTTGCCGATGACGAAGACGTCGCCCGCGAAGTGGTAGAGGGCGGCCAGCGGCAGCGCGAAGTTGCCGATCTGGCGGGTGAACATCGCCGCGAGAACTAGGCCCACGATGGCGATGAGGATGCTCGCCGCGATGTTCTGGGAGATGATGCCGCGGGTGCGGCGCGAGAGCTCGATGAGGAAGGGGATGCGGGAGAGGTCGTCGTTCATGAGCGCGACGCCCGCGGAGTTGGCCGCGACGTCCGAGCCCGAGAGGCCCATCGCGACGCCGACGTCGGCCGCCGCGAGGGAAGGGCCGTCGTTGATGCCGTCGCCGACCATCAGCGTGCGGTAGCCGGCTTTGACTAGGCCCTTGATCTGCTCGTGCTTCTCTTCGGGGAGGCACTCGGCCTCGATCATGTCGACGCCGATGGCCTGGCCCACGCGGGTGGCCACGCTCACGCGGTCGCCGGTGAAGATGGCGATGTTCTTGACGCCGAGCTCGCGGAGGCGAGAGATCACGTTCTTGGTGTGCGGACGCACGGTGTCTTCGAGGCCAACGGCGCCGAGGTAGCGGCCGCCCGCCATCACGTGCACGCCGGACATCCCCTCGATCTTCTGCTCGACCTGGGCCACTTCGGCCTTGATCGCGGGGTTGAGCTCGACCAGCCACGAGGCGCGGCCGACGCAGATCTCGCCGTGCGAGGACTTGGCCCGCACGCCCCGGCCGTGCACCTCTTCGGTGTCGCCGGTGGTCTCGATCGACACCCGCGCGGCCCGGGCCGTGGAGATGATCGACTGGGCCAGCGGGTGGTTGCTGTTCCGCTCGGCGATCGCCGCGGCGGTCAGGAGCTCGGCGCCCTCAACCCCCGAGGCGGGCGCGAGCTTGGTCACCTGGAAGCGGCCGGTGGTGATGGTGCCCGTCTTGTCGAGCACGACCGCGGTCACGTTGCCCGCGGCTTCGAGGTAGGACGGACGCTTGATCATGATGCCCAGCCGAGCCGCCGCGGCGAACGCGGCGAGCATCGCAGAGGGCGACGAGAGCAGCAGCGCGCTCGGGCACGCGACGACGAGGATGGAGACCGCGGTCTCGGCGGCCTTGTCCTTCATCTCCGGGGTGCGCGACATGAGGAACCACGTCACCGCCGCGACGCTGAGCACCACGGGCACGAAGAAGCGAGAAACCTGCTCGATGATCATCTGCCGCGGGGTCTTGCTCTGCTCGGCCTCGCGGATGAGCTGCATGACCTTGCCGATGGTGGTGTCGCCGCCGACCTGCGTCACCGCGATGTCGATGTTGCCCGAAAGGTTGGACGTGCCGGCGTAGACCGGGTCGCCCGTCTCGACTTCAACAGGCGCGGCTTCACCCGTGAGCGAGGCCTGATTCAGCGTGGTACGGCCCACAACGACCTTGCCGTCGACCGGCAGGTTCTCGCCCGCGCGGACGCGGACGATGTCGCCGACCTTGATGTCGCGGATGTGGACCTCGGCCTCCTGACCTGCCTGCACGCGCCGGGCGACCTGGGGGGTCAGGCGCACGAGCTGGGAGATCGCGCGCTCCGCGCCGCTCGCGGTCCGGCGGACGATCTGGCCCACGACGACGAGGATGAACGCGAGCCAGCCCGCGACCTCGAACTCACCGCTCGCGATCGCCGCGAGGATGGCCAGGGCCGCGAGGGACGAGCTCGACACGCGACCGCTCCAAACCTCTGTCCACGCCGCGCGGAAGAGCGGGACGCCCAGGAGGATCGACCCGATCATGGCGGGGATCTTGATGATCATGGGGTCGTTCATCCCGAGGAGCCGGGAGAGCGAGGTGGTGAGCACGAGCATGCCGCCGGCGAGGATCCAGACGATCTGGCGCTCGATAGCGACCTCGTGGTGCGAGCAGCAGGTCGGGTCGTTGGGATCGTGCACGTGGTCGTGGCCGTCAAAGCCGGCGTCGGTGTGGTTGTGATCGTGCGAGGCGTGCGAGTGAGCGTGAGCCATGAGGAGCTCCGTAGAGTCCGAGTCTGAGGAAAGGTTTATGTCCCGACAGGCCGATCCGTCCCAAGCGAGCGGACGAGAACCGGCCGCCGCCCCCTGATCCTCCCACCGTTCCGTCACCGTGGGGCCAGAACGATAGCAGAGAACCCCGCCGACGGGGCCCCCGATACCATACGCCCGAGGCGACTCCGCAGTTCGCCCACCAACCCATGCCCCCTCCACCCCCTCCACCCCCTCCCGTTTCACCCACGCCTCCGAACCAAGGCCCGGGCCAGCCACCGGTACCCCCGGCCGGACGGATCGCGATCCTGGGGCTAGGCCAGATGGGGCTCGTGTGCGCCGGGATGCTCTGCGGGCGCGACCGGAGCGGGCCTCTTCCCAAGGTGACCATGTGGGGCCACAGCGCCGAAGAGGCCGGTCGCCTCGCGCAAACTCGCTCCAGCACGAAGCTTGCGGGTTTCACCCTCCCCGCGGCCGTCCGCGTCGCCCTGCGTGACGCGGACGTCGTCGCGGACGCGGACCTCATCGTCTCGGCGGTCCCGGTGCAGCACATCCGAGAAGTCTGGACCCGTTTGGCACCCCACGTCGGTCCGCGGGCGGGCGTGGTCTCGGTCGCCAAGGGGATCGAGAACGGGACCCTGCTTCGCCCGACGCAGATCATCTCGCAGGTCCTGCGCGACTGCCGCGTCGACGATCCGGACGCCCGGCCCAGGTCCGTCGGTGCCCTTTCCGGGCCCACCATCGCGGTCGAGCTCGCCCGGTGTCTGCCCGCCGCGATGATCGCGGCGAGCGACGACGCCGCCTTCGCGGGGCTGATCCAGCAGGTCTTTGGCACATCGTGGCTCCGCGTGTACACGAACCCGGACGTGCTGGGGGTGGAACTTGCGGGGGCGGCGAAGAACGTGATCGCGATCGCCGCGGGTGTGGTGGACGGGCTTCAGGCGGGGAACAACGCGAAGTCTGCGCTGCTGGCGCGTGGGCTCGCGGAGATCACGCGTCTGGGGCTGGCGATGGGGGCGTCGTCGGACACGTTCTTCGGTGTGGCGGGAGTGGGGGACCTCGCGACCAGTTGCTTCAGCCGCGAGGGGCGCAACCGGAGCTGCGGCGAGGCGCTGGGGCGCGGGCAGAAGCTGGAGGCGTACCTCGCGAGTTCGCCGTACGTGGTCGAGGGCGTGGCGACGTGCAAGAGCGTGGTGGAGCTCGCGGTCAAGTACCGTGTCGAGATGCCGATCGCTTCGGCGGTGCACTCGATTCTGTTCGAGGATGTGGACCCGATCGAGGCGATCGGGCAGTTGATGTCGCGTGAGCAGAAGGCGGAGCGGGTGGGGTAGCAGGTGCGGGGAGCCTGGAGCGCGACCGGGGAGTAGCTGCAACCAAACGCGGCGGGAACGCCGATGATGGCCTGCATCAGTCGAAGACCAGAGGCGGTACCACATGAACACGCTGACGCTGAAGAACATCGGGCCCATAGGTGAAGCGGAGATCACTCCCGGCGATCTCACCGTTCTCGTCGGCCCGCAAGCGACCGGCAAGAGCATCGCGCTCCAGATGCTCAAGCTGCTCGTCGACAAGGGGCACGTCCATCAGCAGCTCGAGCACTACGGCATCGATTGGGACGGGGACCAGAACGCTTTCCTCGACGCGTACTTCGGCGAGGGCATGCACGCGATCTGGGGGCCCAAGAGCGAGATCTCGAAGGACGGGAAGCGTGTGGACCTGAAGACGCTGGTGCGAAAGGCCAAGCCCAACGGGGAGGAGCGGGCGTTCCTCGTCCCGGCGCAGCGGGTACTCGTCCTTCGGAACGGCTGGCCTCGCACGTTCGGCGACTACGCGCCGGGCGATCCCTTCGCGGTCCGGGATTTCAGCGAGAAGCTCCGCGGTTTGGTGGAGCAGGAGTTCATCGGCAAGGACATGTTGTTCCCGCAGAAGGGCAGGCTCAAGACCGAGTTCCGGGAGATGCTCTCTCGCCATGTGTTCGCGAACTTCGGCCTGCGTGTTCACAAGCTCGCGTCGCAGAAGCGACTGGTGCTGGCGGCAGACGCGAACGCCCAACCGTTGCCGTATATGGTCTGGTCGGCCGGGCAGCGAGAGTTCGTCCCTCTGCTTCTTGGGCTGTACTGGCTGATGCCCCCAACGAAGGTCTCCCGTCGCGGCGCGATCGAGTGGGTGATGCTCGAAGAAATCGAGATGGGGCTCCACCCCCGCGCCATCAATGCGGTGATGCTCATGGTGCTGGAACTGGTGCGGCGTGGCTACAAGGTGTGCCTCACGACACACTCGCCGCAGGTGCTCGAGACCGTTTGGGCGCTGTCGAGGCTGCAACTGGCAGGTGCGGACGCCAGCGCGGTGCTGAGGCTCTTTGATGCGAAGGGAAGTTCCGCCCTGACCGCGATGGCACAGGACATTCTCACGAAGACTTACCGGGTGTATTCCTTCGGGCGGGCATCGGGATCGGTCCGCGTCGCTGACATCTCCTCGCTCGACCCGGACTCTGCTTCCAAAGAGATCGCCGGCTGGGGTGGGCTCGCGGAGTTCAGCGACGCCGCCAACATGGAAGTCGCGAGAGCCGTATCGCGTGCGGGAGCGACACGGTGAAGCGCAAGTTTGCAGCGGCCGTCGACGACTGTCGCACGCTCGCGAAATGGCGTCGGCCCGGGCTACGGGCGATCAAACGTCAGGACCAGGACCGTGTTGCCGCGGCCCGCCCCCGGCAACTCTCGGGGAGTGTCGATATCGACGACGCCCTGATGCAGGCGCACCCGCGCGACCCCAGGTGGGACTACGCCGTGGGCTGCTCCGCCCCGAGCGGATCGGGCGATGTTGTTCACTGGATCGAGGTTCATCCATGCAATGACGGCGAGGTGAGAGTCGTCGAGCGGAAGCTCGCGTGGCTCAAGTCATGGCTCAAACTGAACGCCCCGGCGTTGACCGCGCTCCCGGCAGAGTACCGGTGGGTGTCGAGCGGGCCGACCGGCCTCTCGCCCGGATCGCCTTCGCGTCGCAGGCTTGCCCAGGCTGGTCTCTACGTCGCCGGTAGTCGCTACGAAATAGACTGACTTCTGCGCCACCCCCGCTCACACCACCGCACACTCCACAAACACACACTCCCGCAGCATCGCCGATACCGCCCGGGCGCGAGGCGCGATCGCGAAGAGCTCCGCCGCGAGTGCGGGGATGAACACGCACGAGCCGCTCCCGGTGACAAAGGCTCGCCGTCCGGTCGCACGCTCGAGTTCCCGCAGCAGCTCGCCGAGTGCCGGGTACGCGCTGGTCGCCGCGGGGGCGAGATCGTTGAAGAGCGGGGCCGTCAGCAGACCCTCGCGGCGGGCGTTGTCGGCGATGGTGCGCACCCGCGCGGCCCGGACCGGGAACTCCTCGTTCGGTGCTTTGATCCCGTCGAACGCCCGGTACACGCCCGCGGTCTCGCATCCGAACGGCGGGATCACCAGCAGCGCCGCGCGCCCGGCCCGCTCCACGCGCGTGATCCGCTCGCCGAAACCCTCGACAATCGCCGGGCGCGGCGGCCCGGGTGCCACGTCGCAAAAGTAAGCCACGTCAGCGCCGAGCGCCGCGCCGACCTGGGCGAGCTTGGCCGGTTCGAGTTCCGGCGCGAACAGATCACGGAGGCCCTTGAGCACGGCCGCGGCGTCGCTGGATCCCCCTCCCAAGCCCCCGCCCACCGGGATGCGTTTGACCACCTCAAGCTTGACGGGGCAGCGGTGCCCGACAAACGCCTCGAACGCGAGATGGGCGCGGAAGGCCAGGTCCTTCTCGACCGGCCAGTCGATGGCAGAGGGGCGCGGGGCATCGGGTGCCCAGTAGACCGCGAACTCGGTCCCCTCGTCGATCGGTGAGAGGTACACGTCGTCCGCGAGGTCCAGGGTGACGAACCACGAGCAGATCGGGTGGTACCCGCGGGGTGGCTCGGCGGCTCCGACGGCGAGCGCGAGGTTGAGCTTGGCGTGGGCGCGGACGTGCATTCGACGGGGAGCGTACGCTCTCAAGATGAGCCCTTCGCACCCCACGGTACAAGACCTGGCCGACGTCATGGGCCGCATCGCGCCCCTCGAGTTCGCCGAGTCCTGGGATCGGGTCGGGCTGCAGGTCGGCGATCCCTCCCGACCCCTCAAGGGGCCGGTGCTCCTGACGATCGACCTGACCCCGGGCGTGCTCGACGAGGCCATCCGCCACGGCGCGGGCGCCATCATCGCCTACCACCCGCCGATCTGGGAGCCGCTCAAGCGGATCACGGCCTTCTCCATCGCCGAACGCACCATCCTCCGCGCGGTCGAAGCGGGAATCGCGATCTACTCGCCCCACACCGCGCTCGACGCGATCCCCGGCGGCGTGGCCGACTGGCTCTGCCAAGGGCTCGGGCAGCCCGGGACCGGCACGGGCGACGTCCGCGCCCCCGGCGACTGCCGCGCGCTCACGCCCCTGGCCCGCAAGCGCCCGACCGAGGAAGTCAAGGTCGTCACGTTCGTGCCGCACGCGCAGGCCGACCGAGTCCGCGAGGCCCTTGCTTCGGCCGGTGCCGGGATCATCGGCAACTACAACGTGTGCTCGTTTGAACTCTCCGGCAGCGGTACGTTCTTCGGCGGAGAGGGCGCCAAGCCCGCGACCGGCGCGGCCGGAACACTGCAACGCGTCGCCGAGATCCGCATCGAGATGGTGTGCTCAAAGGCGGCCCTCCCGCTGGCGATCGAGACCCTGCGGCGGTTTCATCCATACGAGGAACCCGCGATCGATGTGTACGAGTTGCTGCCGCGCCCGGACCGGTACGTTGGCCCGGGTCGTCGATTGGTTCTGGATCACGCGGCAACCGTGCGAGAGCTCGCCGAACGCCTCAAGGTCTTTCTCGGCATATCCGACGTGCGGATCGCGCTCCCCGGCGACGACGTTCCGGTCTCGCGGATCGGCGCCTGCCCCGGGTCCGGTGGTTCGCTCGCCACTCTCGCGCGCCAGGCCGGTTGCGAGCTCTACGTGACCGGCGAGATGAACCACCACGAGGTCAAGGCGATGGTGCTCTCCGGGGTCGCGGTCCTGCTCGCCGGTCACACCAACACCGAGCGGGGGTACCTCCCCGTGCTCGCGCGCCGGCTGGAGGCCGAGAAGTTCGCAGCCCCCATCATCGTCTCCTCCGCGGACAAGGACCCACTGGTCACCGTCTGAGCCGAAAGATCCATGCTCGCCATCCTCACCGCCATGCCCCAAGAGCTCGAGCACCTCGCCGGGCTCGTTGAAAACCGAGTCAGCGTGCCCGTCGCCGGGAGCGAGGTGACGCGGGGCACCCTGTGGGGACAGGACGTGCTCCTGGCCTTCTCCCGCTGGGGCAAGGTCGCCGCGGCGATCAGCGCGTCCGCGGTGCTCGCCACGCACCGTCCTTCGCGCGTGCTTTTCAGCGGCATCGCCGGATCGCTCCGCGACGACCTCGCCGTGGGCGACATCGTCGTGGCGCGCCGGCTCTACCAGCACGACCTCGACGCCTCCCCCTTCTTCCCGCCGACCCACGTGCCCCTGCTGAACCTCTCGGCGCTCCCCACGGACGATGCCTCGTCGAAAGAACTGCACGCCGCGGCGGAGGTGTTCCTCGCGGAGGACTTCGAGGGTGCGCTGGGTTCGTTCGCCGATCGGCTCAACCCGCCGCGACGCAGCGTGCACGCGGACGTGGCGACGGGTGACGTGGTCGTGGCGAGTCGCGACCTCAAGACCCGCGTGCGTCGTGTGGTGCCCACGGCGGCGTGCGTTGAGATGGAGGGCGCCGCGGTGGCGCAGGCGTGCCACGCGTTCGGGGTGCCGTTCGTCTGCATGCGGGTGATCTCGGATACTGCGGACGAGCGTGTGCACCAGGAAGACGTGATGACGATGGCCGCGATCGCCGGGAAGTACACCGCGGGCGTGCTCAAGCGGTGGATGCTCGGTTGAGCCGCGATGCTCGGCCTGTTGCGCAGCCGTGACAGGCGAGCCGCCGCCCGCTTCGTAATCTCCTGATATCACCAGGAGATCGATCATGAAGCTCTGTGCGTTCGCCCCGGTTCTCTCTCTCGCCTTACTGACCGCGCTGGCCTCGGGTCAGACCACCGAAGTCAACGGCGTGGTCGACGCCGTCACCGTGTACAGAGGTCAGGCGCTGGTCACGCGCCGGGTCCCGATCGACGGGCGGACGGGGAGTTTCGAGGTCGTCGTCTCCGAGCTTCCCGCCCGGCTGATCCCGTCAAGCCTCCACGCGGACTCGACCGCGGGGCTCCAGGTCCGATCTGTGCGCTACCGCACGCGCCCGGTGGCACAGGACGTGCGGGCAGACGTCCGTGCGCTCGACACCAAGATCGCCGAACTCACCGACCGCCAGCTGGTTCTGGTCCGCAAGGGCGAACTGATCCAGGAGCAGCGGAAGTACGTCGAGAGCCTGCAAGGGTTCGTCGCGCCGACCGCGCAGACCGAACTCACGCGCGGCGTGCTCAACGCAGAGACGCTCGAGAAACTCAGCGGGTACATCCTCGCACAGCGTGAGGAGCTCTCAGGTCGCGAGCTCGAGCGGGGTCGCGACGTCGCCAAGGTGGAAGAGGAGTTGCGGCGCACGCGCGAAGAACTCGCGCTGCTCACCTCCGGCTCCCAGCGCACCGTGCAAGAAGCGGTCTTGCTCGTCTACGCCGATGGCGTGAAGGGCGACGTCAAGCTCCACTACCTCGTGGAGGGCGCGACGTGGGACCCCTCCTACACCGCGCGGGCCGATGGGCAGAAGCTCACGCTCGAGTACTACGCCGCGATCGAGCAGATGAGCGGCGAGGACTGGGGCGACGTCGCGATGACGCTCTCGACGGCCACGCCCTCGCTGATGGCCTCCGCTCCGCGGCTGGAGTCGATGAAGATCGCGCTCTCGCAGCAGGTCGCCGAGGCCCAGCAGTTGCAGGCGCAGTCCGGGTACTTCTTCGCGAAGGAGGAACTCTCCAAGCGGCAGGAGCAAGCCCAGTTCCGCCGCAATCTCTCCGCCGCCGCCCCGCCGGGCGGGCCCGCCGGCGACATGGTCATCGAGGAACGATCAAGGAACGACGCCGCGCTCAATACCAACGCCATCTCGATGCAGGTGCTCGACCTCGTCGCCGGCGCGCGGGACGACGACGCGGGCAAAGGACGTCACGCCGGTGCGGCGCGCGAGGGCCTGAGCGTGACCTATGCGCTCGGAAACCGCACGACGCTCCCGAGCCGCGCGGACAGGCAGTTGGTGCAGATCGCGGCGATGCCCATGAAGGCGTCGTTCGCGAAGGTCGCGACGCCGGTGCTCACGCCGTACGTGTACGACGAGGCGAGGATGGCCAACGACAGCCAGATGGTGCTGCTGGCCGGCCCGATGACCGCGTACAGCGCCGGCGCGTTCGTCGGCTCCTCCGACATCCCGACCGTGCTCGTGGGCGAGTCGTTCGTTGTCGGACTCGGCATCGACTCCTCGCTCCGGGCCTCGCGCGAGCTGGTCGAGCGCGCCGAGCAGGTCCAGGGCGGCAACCGCATCGTGGACATCACCTACAAGCTCGTCATCGAGAACTTCGGCACCAGGCCCGCGGACGTGCGACTCCTCGACCGCCTGCCGCTCAGCGCCGCCGATCAGGTCCGCGTGACGCTGGTCGAAGGGCCCGAACTCTGCAAAGACCCCGAGTACCTCAAGACCCAGCGGAAGGACAACATCCTCCGGTACGACCTGAAGGTCGACTCCGCCGCCGGCCGCCCCGCCGAGGTCACCTACAAGTTCCGCCTTGAGTACGACAAGCAGATGAACCTCAGCGGCATGTAGCCCGGCGTCGACCGCCGATCTCAATCCGGCACGGTCACCACGACGCTGGGGACCATCCGCCCCTCGGCCGCGGCGTGGCTGCGCACCTTCGCCGCCTGACCGTTGATCAGGTTGTACGGGAACCGCTCGCGCGCGCCCCGAAGGAGCTCGCTCTCGACCGGCTTGCGTGAGATGACGATCGCGCCCACTTCCTTGGTGTGCGGCGCGGTGGTGACGTAGTCCGCCTCGGTGAACAGCCCGATGGTCACGGCGCTCATCCGTGGCCCGTGGTGGAAGTAGGCCTCCTCGCCCTCGCGCCGCAGCCGCACGCAGGCTTCCTCCGCCGCCTTGCGGAACTCGGCCAACTCCGCGTCCGTCGGCGCCGTCCGATCCGGCTTGCAGTACTGCGCGATCTGCAGCGTGTACTTTGCACGCTGACCGCCGGACCGCTTTCGCACCAGGCTCAGGTCGAACTCTGGCATTGATCCGATCAGCGTTGTCGCGGGCGGAGCCATCATCGCGCCCGTGAACGGTCGATCGCCATCCACTACCGTGGATCGCACAGCCTCGAGGTCCGCGCGGGCCTCGGCCGAACCGGGGTCCTTGTACCCGCCGTACGCCACCACCCACGTCGAGTCCCGCTTGTCGCGGTACGCGCTCTCCAGCCCCGCGAGCTGCACGCGCGCGAGCGCCTGCTCCGCGAGCATCGCGCCGTTGTCCCCTTTGAATCCGACGATCACGATCGACCACATGTCGGATGTCTCCGACCGCGAACGCCCCTCAGCGATCGCCGCGGCGTCGACATCACCCAGCACCACCGGCCGACCAGAGTCGTCGCTCGCGCGCACCCGCGCCGGCGGAGCACGCTTGGGTCGCATGCCCGAGTACCACGGCGAGAGATCCTCCTTCGGTCGCGGGTCGATGGCGGCCTCTTCGCGCGGCGAGCCCCCGCACCCGCCGAGGATCAGAAGGATCAAAATCGGAGCGAAAATCGTTCCCGCGTTCCGACACCCGACGCCAAACTTGCGCTGGGGTCGGGGCACAAAAATCTGGCGAGTCCGGGCGTTGGTTATTGAGTATAAAGGCATGCCAATCATGTACTTGTGACCCTTGAGGAATACCTGAAGTATTCTACTGATCTCGCGTGGTGAGCGTCGATAGGAAGCCTGCCAACCGGGAACTCCCGCTCGTCGGGAGTCTCGGGGGGAACGCCAAGGCGGGCGATGTCGGCGCATGGATGCCGGTACGCACCTTCACCAGAACGGGAGGTGGTCGGATGTCGGAAGTGACCAGATTGGACACGCTCGAACTCCATCGACCCATCGCCCTCGCGGGTTCACCCCGGGGTATCGCCATGAGCGGAGCGGGCCAGAGAAACGGTAGGAACGCGGCTGGGGAAGGCATCGATCGCGGTTCGGACAGACTGGAGGTTTCTGAATTGGCTACGTACTTGAGCAAGCTGAGCGCCCTGCCCCCGGTCCGTACGGAACTCGTGGACACCGTTCGCCGCCAGATCGCCGACGGCACCTACGAAACCCCCGAGAAGTTCAACGCGGCTGTCGAAGAACTCCTGAAGGACCTCCTGGGCTAACGCGGCCCTCGGTTCGGCGCGGCGGATCAAACACACTCCCAAACGTGGCAGCCACATTTTGTGGCTGGGTCTGGACGCGGCATCCTGCCGCGTCGGTGCTTCGCAAGCCTCTCGCAGAGCGCGGCTGGAAGCCGCTTGAGACCCAGCCGTCAGAGACGGCTGCCACGCCCGAAGAGTGGCAGCCACATTTTGTGGCTGGGTCTGGACGCGGCATCCTGCCGCGTCGGTGC
>JBMOHX010000064.1:0-13733 GCA_049317625.1 Phycisphaerales bacterium | reverse complement strand
CCACCAGAGCCGCCGGGGGGCGGGGGAGCCTGTTCAGGGTCCGCGATGCCGAAGAAGCCCCGGATGGTCGGAGCGACATCGCTGTTCATGAAGGACTGAGCCGCGGCCAAGTCACCTTCGTTGGAGAGCATGTCCCAGATAATGATCCCGTCGAGGCCGTTCTGGGCGGGCAACTCGAGCGCCAAGCGGACATCGATGGGGTCGAGATAGTCGCCAAGCCGTTCCTCGTCGAGAGAGAGGTGGTAGCGGTACCCGGTGAACGCGATGATCTCCTTGTTCGGGCCGATCAGCCGCCGGAACTCGCGGATGTTGCCGAGGATGATGGAGGAGTGGAAAGACTCCTCCCATTGGTAGCCGGCGCGCCGACCGGGGGTGCCGTCCGCGACGGTCTGAAGGTTCATGTACAACGCCGGGTAGACGACGTCGCACGCCTCGAACATCCACTGCATCTCGTCGTTGATGCGCGACCACTGGTTCGGCACGGGCTGGAGGTACTCGCCGTAGCGGCGCCACGGGTATCCGTAGAAGCCCCACTTGAGGTTGGGCGCAACGGCCTTGGCTTCGCGGATGGTGCCGAGGAAGAACTCCCGGACAGCCTCTCGGTAGGTGCGGGCCAGGACTTCTTCCTCGTCGGCGCTGGAGAGCCCGTACAACTCGTCCGGGTGGTGCTGCCGCATGTAGGTGTACCAAGCGTCGTGCTGGGTGACCCCGTGCGGGCTAGGGGCATGAATGCCGGGGCCGCCTGTGCGGTTGCCCCATGACATGTCGAGGAACTCGATGTCCAGGCAGGCGTACTCGGCGTTGGGGATCCGAGTGAGCTCGTCTGTCAGCTGAGTCTGGATCCGGGTCCGTACGCGGGACCAGTAGTCGGGGTCGGTTCGCATGAGCGCGATGCCCTGCGACCTCGCGTCCTCGACGAAGTTGTGCTCGTAGAGCACGACGGTGTCACGGGAGATCGGCGCCTGCTGGAAGTCCACGCGGGCCGCCCAGTCCGTTCGGCTGCCCCAGCGAAGCTCCATCGGGTTGGTGAAGACGCCCCAGTGGTACTCAAAGTTCGGACGCGGCTCGTTCCCCGGCGGATTGGCCCACGCGCTCGGCGCGAGCGCGGTGACCGCCGCCAGCGCCGCCAAGGCCAGGGTGTTCCTGGCTCTGCAGAATCGGAGCCGCAAGCCTTCGACCGCACCGGCAGTTGGCGGGTTGTTCATCGGATGCCCTCCCAGAGTGCGCCCCTCGCGGGACGACACCAACTGCAAGGGTCGGATTCCCGCGGCTCGGAAGCGCGAACACGCACGCGGATGGCGGAGTTTTGGTTGTCACGGAGACGCCTGGGCTGGGGTGCCCGTGCGTACGGGTAAAGGGCCTTGTAACGGTCCTACCGTCTATCCCTGCGGGGCGGGGGCCCGGGTAGGGATCCAGCCGCGGCCGTCGGCAGCCGATGTAGAAGGTGGGCAGGGCCTAGAACCACTCCGGGGCGAGAACACCGAATGAACCTTGATTTCTCCATGCTGATGACGCCCGCGGGCGGGGCCGCCGTGTTGGCGGCGCTCACGCTCGTCGTCCTCATCGTGGCCCACATCCGCAGCTCGCTTGTCGTCCTGGGCATCATGCTCTTCGTGGGCTCGCTCGCGATTCCCGCCGAGGCGGCCAAAGACGTCGGCTCCACGATGACCTGGCTCACCCCGCTCCAGATGCAGCGATCGCTCGTCTACCTGTTCTGCGGTGCGCTCCTCACGCTCTGTGTCGGGCTGCATTTCGGGAAGATCCGCGTCAACAGCTTCAGCGGGACGGGGATCCTGCTCATGGTCGTCGCGGGCTACGCAGGTCTCATCCAGTGCTTCCACCTCGGCTTGGTCGAAGGCATGCTGACCGTCGCCTCGGCCGTGCTCACCATCGGGTCGCTCTCGCTGCTCCTTCCCAGCCTGATCAACACCTGGGAAGACCTCTGCATGCTGCTGCGGGTCATCGTCTTCACCTCCGTCGCTTACGCCATCGCCGTCGTGATCCAGCTCGGCATCAACCGCACCCCCCTTGTCGCCCCCAACGCCTTCCGATTCCAGGGCATCTCCGGCAACCCGCAGTTCGTCGCGGTGCTCCTCGCCGTCGCCACCACCACGACGGTCTTCCTCATCCTCAACGACGAGCACAAGCGGTACAAGACCCTCTACTTCGCGCTCACCTGCATGAACGTGGTCCTCCTCGGCTGGACCGGCTCGCGCACCGGCACGCTGATGACCATCATCGGCCTCACCTCCGTGCTCTACACCCGCATGGGCAAGACCATCCTCTTCGCGCCCTTCATCGTCGGCGGTGCCGCGGTCATCTTCCAGCTCATGGAGTCCGCGGGCATCAACCTGGGCCTCGACCGCCTCACCTCCACGAGCGACACCCGCTCGGCGGTGTGGGTCGCCCTCGTCGAGAACGCCCTCCAGAACCCGATTCTCGGCGCGGGCACCAGGGGCGCAGGTGCCGCAGAAAACTCCTTCCTCCTGGCCACCGCCTCCTTCGGGTTCGGCTCGCTCTTTACGCTCCTGCTCTTGCTCCTGGGCGTCGCGGTGCAGTGCTGCCGGCTCCTTATGATCCGAGGCCGCGTCGACGCCCACGCCAAGCGTGCCGGCGACCTCCAGATCGGGTTCTTCGCGATGTACTTCGCGGGCTCCATGTTCGAGGGGTACATCATCGCCCGCATCAGCGTGATGCTCCCGCTGTTCATGATCTTCAGCGCGATCACGAGCCGCTTGCTCGAGTTCGAGGCAGCCAGCCGAGCCTCGGGCGGCTACGGCGCCCAGGACCACGATTCCGCTGGCGTCTTCACCGAAGCCCCCGAGCACGCCAGCTGACCAACGGGGTCCCTCCCGCCGCTCACCCCTGATCCTCGCTCCGCGGAGACAGCAGCAGCGCCGCGCGGAGCGGCCCGCGCAATCGCGAAGGCGCCTGCTCCACCGCGTCCTCGAGGTCCGGCGCCAGCAGCAGCCGCACCAACACCGACCCGACCACCACGCACACCCCGCCGGCGACCGCGCACCGACCCGCATCGATGAAGGTCGTGGCCCAACCCTGCAACGCGCCCAGGCTCGGGAACAGATCCCCCAGCGCCTGCTGCGCCGCGCCGTACGCGTTCAACGCAAACCCGATCGGCAGCCACTCCAAAACCCGCGGCCCAAGGTCAACCGCCCTCTCCGCAAAGATCCCCGCGGCTCCCGCCACCAGCGACAGACCCCACGCCGGGCCCGTCGCCCGCGCCAGGGTCCGGCTGTGCTGCCGCATGCTCTTCATGAGCACGATCATCGCGAGCCCACGCCCCACGACCACCGCCGCACCCGTGTACAGCACGATCTCCTTCGCGAACGGGTGGTACCTCGCCGCGAACACCGCCGCGATCATCAGCAGGAAGCCCTCGATCCACGTGCACAGCGAGTACCGCCGCACCCGCTGCAGCGCCATGAACGTCGCCGTCGTCAGGCCAAACGTCGCCTTCCAGGGAAAGAAGATCGCCAGCAGAACCACCGCGTCGGTCGTGGCCGACCACTTGCCCCGCCACACCAGGTGCTCGAGCGGATCGATGATCGCCGCGACAAACACGCACGAGAAACACGCCGCGAGCATCAACGTCCTTAAGCCCCGCAGATACGCCTGCGCCAACCGCGCCGGCTCGTCCTTGAGCCGCGTCAGCACCGGCAGGAAGATCAGGAACAGGTTGTTCGAGAGCAACGCCGCCACCTGCCCCAGCAGCATGTACCCCCAGAAGTAGTATCCCACTTCCCTCTTGCCGCTCGCGTCCCACATGAAAAACGGCAGCGCGACATACGGGCCCCAGTCGCACGCGAAGTTCGCCACCGTGCCCTGCATCAGGTGCCAGGTCTCCGCGAAGATCTCCTTCCAGCGGTTGAACTGCACCGAGTACTGCCAAGGCACCTCCCGCGTCGCGATGACACCCACCACTGACTCGAACACCGCCGTGATCACCACCGGCAGCGACAGGCTCAGCTCGTTGAACCCCGCCCACGCCAACGCGATCGTGAACACCTGCCGCAAAATGCCCGAGATCGTCAGCAGGATCGTCAACTGCCGGAACCGCATCTGCGAACGCAACCGCGCCTGCGCGATCGTCCCCGGAGTTCCCAGCGGCAGCGACGCCGCCATCACCACCAGCATCGGACCTACGTGCGCGTCCTTCGCCCAGTACGTCGCCAGCGGGTACGCCAAGAGCGCCATCAGCAACCCCGCCGCCGAGTTGTACGCGAACGCGAAGTAGAACCCCGGCCCGATGTTCGCATCCAGCCGCTCCGCCCCCTTCTGCACCAGCCAGTTGGGTACGGACGCGTCCCGCGCCAACATCAAAAACCCCGCCGCAGTCGTCGCCAGGGCAAAGCTGTTGAAGTGCTCCGGCAGCAACCACCATCCCAGCAGCCCCTGCGCGATCGTCGTCGCAAGCTTCGAGACGATCGTCGCCACCAGCATCAACATCATCCCGCCGCCCACCGTCTTCCCGAGCGCGGCTTGCACCCGCGGGGCCGGTTCTGAAATCGGTATTTGATCGGGTGCGGCGGACATCTTGGTGCTTATTCTTCGGCCAAAATCAGACAGTCAAGGTCGAAGATGTCGAACGCTCGCGAAACTCCGGGATTCCGAAATTCCAGAGCACATCTCCGGGCTCCCGGCGGATCTTTGCTAATAATTGCCGATGAGCGCTTCCCCTGAGCGGATGTGATCCGGCACGGGGAGAATCTGGTTCCGCGTTTGAGACACGCGGCGCATCGCCGATCGACGGGCGCAGAGGGGGTCGTGTGTTTCTCCTGGTCGTGGAAGCAGAGCAAACCGTGCAAAGCCCGACGGGATTCGCCCTGAAACAACAGGCCGCGGGTTCTTGCACGGTCGCTTCGCACTGCGCTGGCCGCGCGATGCTCAGCCTCGACCAATCTGGTTGCCTCGAACTCCAGGAGAGCTGGCTCGGGTCCACCGGCCGCCCACGAGTGAAGATCACCGGCAAGCCCGACGGTGCCGGCTACGTGCTCGATATCGAGCGGTTGCTCGACGGCGCACGCCGCGTCTACATCGCGCAGCTCCCGCGCGGCGTTGCGATCTCCAGCCATATCTCGTTGCTCAAGCACGCCGGGATCCGGACCGCGATCGACGACGCCTCCCTCGCCGAGGCCATGCTCTACCGCTTTGTCATGGCCCCCCGCACGCTCTTCAAGGGGATCACGCAGCTGCGCGCCGGCGAGCGTGCCCAGATCCGTCTCGGCCCCTCCGGTGTGTCTGTCTCGACCGTCGGGCTGTTCCGCTCTCCGGCGAGCTCGGCACCCAGCGGGCCCGACGCCGCGGATCGAATCTGGCAGGCCCTCACCGATGCGCACCACGCCTACGGCCTCAACCCCGCCGAGTTCGGCACGCTCCTCTCCGGCGGTCTGGACTCCTCCATTCTCGCCAGCATCGGTGCGAAGCTCTACGGAAACCGTCGCACGTACTCCTGCTCGTACGGTCTCCAGCCAGAAGCCGAGGACACCGAGCTGCAGTACGCCGTGACCGCCGCCAACTGGATGGGAACGACCCACACACTCCACGTTCCAACCAAAGCGCAGTTCCTGCACACCTTGATCGATGCCGCGCTGGCCGCCGAACAATCCTCGATCCACCTGCAGTCCGCGCTCGTGCACTCGGTCGTCAGGCACAGCCTCGCGCCCGCCGGCATCAAGTCCTGGACCTGCGGCGAGGGCGCCGACGGGCTCTTCAGCCAGAAGATCCAGCGGGTGATCCACGACCTCGGTTCCCGCCCCTTCGCGCGGGCCGGACTCTGCTTCCCCTTCGCGAAAACCGTGCTGCAGCGCACCGCCGCCGCGACCAACCGCTTCGGCATGCTCGCGGACCTCGCGGGTCGGGGCTGGAGCGATCGAACGGCCATCGACGACCCCGAACACGCGATGTGGGCCGCCGCGGTCTTCGGTGACCGCGCCGTGCAGGAGGAGTACTTCCCCGGAAATCCGATCGCGGGCCGGGCAGAGTGCCTCCGTCCGTACGCGGACCAGTCGCTCCAGGACAAGTTCCTGCTCATCAACATCTTGGGCGAGGTCGCCGAGACCGAGGCGGTGTGGGGCGCCTCCAGCGAATCCGAGGGCGTGGAAGCGATCTTCCCTTTCACGGCCCCGGAAGTGGTGACGGCGGTCTCCCAGGTCCCGTGGGCCGAGCGATTCGAGAGGTCAAAGGGATTGCTCAGAGACGCCGCCCGCAAGAACGGGGTACCGGCCGAGATCATCGATCGCCCGAAGGCATCGTTCGACATCCGGCCGTCGTTCTACGGGCCCTCGGGCTCGATACTCGAGCCGCTCCTGCGGGTCGCCGAAGGCGGCGTCGACGCGAAGGTCCTACGCTCGCTGCAATCGTCTCATGTGCTGAAGAGCCAGATGCTCTTCACTGCTCTGAATGTCGGCATCATCCGCCGGCATTTCGAATCCGGGGTTACGCGGGACCAGCTCCACGAGGAGCTGGACCGAGCGATTCGAGACCTGGGGGTCTGGGAGCAGATGACGAAACCGACAGTCCCACCGGGGTAACCCGATGGGAACGACATCTTCAGGCAGTTGGACTTCGCTAGGGGAATCGCGTTGTTCTTGGTTGCGCTCACATCTCCTCCTATTCCCGCCGACCTTCCCGGCATGAAGGTCGTGCGTCGCCCCGTCGAGGGCGGGCATCTTCTCGTCGCCTCGAGCTCACTCCTCGGCGACGTCTTCGAGCGCGACGGCAAGGTCGAGACCGGCGAGTGGCTCCCAGCCCGCGAGGGTGCCGCCCGTTACTCCCTCGTGTCAGCGACCGTCGACACGCGGACCGGCGGAGCCCGCATCCTCCGACGGATGAACTCCGGCCGCCACGTCTACTACGCCCACCACGCCGGCGGGTTCTTCGCATCGAGTCACATCAAGTTGCTCCGGGCGGCCGGCGTGCCGATCCAGGAGAACCCCGCCAAGCTGCCCGAGCTCTTCCTCTACCGCTACGCGATGCCGGGCTCGACACTGCTCAAGAACGTGCGACAGCTTCAGGCGGGAGAAGAACTCACCGTCACCCATTCCCCGGCCGGCTGGACCTCCGCGACCACCGCGGTCTTCTCGCCCCCCGAGGCCGGCGGCGGCGGCGGCGACCTCGTGGCCGCCTGTCGCACCGCGCTCGAAAGCGTCCACGACGAGGGCAACTTCGAGCCCTCGCGTTTCGCCGTCCTTCTCAGCGGCGGTCTGGACTCGTCCATCTTGACGAGAATCGCCTCGAAGCGACTGGGGCTCAAACGCTCCTGGTCTTGCTCGTACCCGTTCGAGGATTCCGGCGACGACATCGAGTACACCTACGCGACCACCGCCGCCAAGAGCATGGGGCTCGAGCACCAGGTGCACGTCCCCACGATGGCCACGTATCTCCGAGGTCTCGTCGATTGCATCTGGCACGCCGAACAGCCGGTGATCCACCTCCAGACCGTGCTCCTCTACACGATCTTCCGAGATCGCCTCGCGCCTTCGGGCGTCCACGTGGTCTCCTGCGGTGAAGGTGCCGACGGCATGTTCGGGTTCCGCTTCCACCAGTTCATCAACTACCTCCAGAAGCACCCCTTCCGCCGCGCCGCGCTCGGGTTCCCGCCGTTCAAGGTGCCGATGCGCTTCATGGCCCGAAAGCTCAACCGCTTCGGGCTCGTCGCGGAGATGGCCGGACGCAAATACGACCCATCAACCCCGCTCTCCGACCCCGACCATGTCCTGTGGTCGCTCGCGATGTTCGGCTACGAGCCGTGGATCAGGGACAACTTCAACTGCACCCGGCGCGACATCATCGCGGGACGCGCCGAAGGCATGGCCCCTTTCGCGAAGCGAAACCTGCTCGACGCCGTCTCGATCCTCGGGTTCCTCAGCGAGGGAACCGAGACCCAGGTCGTCTGGAGTCTCGTCGGCGAGGGCGCCGGCGTCGGGGTCTTCTACCCCTACCCCAACAACAAGCTCATCGACCTCGCGTACCGCATCCCCTGGGACCAGAAACTCGCAGAGCCCAAGGCCGCGCTCCGAAATGTCGCCCGCTCGCTCGGCATCGAAGAGTTCATCATCACCCGCCCCAAGGCAGCCTTCGGGATCCGCTCCGAACGCTACGGCCCCCGAAACAGCGTCTTCGAGCCGCTGGTTCGGGTCGCGTCAAAGGGCTTCGACGACCGCAAGCTCCGCTCCCTCCAGAACCCCGAGATCTACCTCTCGCAGATGCTCTTCACAGCCATCAACCTCGGCATCTGGCGCCGCCTCTTCATCAACGGCGAAAGCGTCGAGACGCTGCACGAGGAACTGAACCGCGAGATGCACGACCTCGGCTGCCGCGGCCGCTTCGAGGCCGAGGGCCGCGTCCCCCCGATGATCTCGTAGCCGCCGATCAGCGCCCGCCAACCCCCGGAACGTAAGGCGGTGCCGCCGGCGCCAACGTCAGCGCCCCCGCGCTCCTCCCGACAAGCCGCACAACCAGACCCCGCCGCGCCGCGAGCGCTCTCGCCCTGTCGTTGATCCGCGCCGACTCGAACGCGACGATCACCGCCTCCACGCACACGTCGCACAGCTCACCCAGCCGCGAGTTGTGCAACGGCTCGTTGCGATCCGGGTCGGCCAACGCGTGCACGCCCCGCTCGAGCAACGCGATGTGGACCCCGGCCGCGGCCGGACACACGCGTTTCGAGTCCTTGGTGTCCGCCACCGCCCCGACCACGCGTCCCTCATACGCCTGGACTTCGATCCTCAACAAGTCCCAGCCTTCTTCCGACTCCGGTATCCCCTCGACCGCGTCCAGCAGCCGCGCCCAGAATCGCTCGAGGTCCACCGCGACCTCCCCCCACGTCTCCGCCGCGATCAGTTCGTCCGTGTCCACAGGTTTTGCTCCCGCACGGGGCCCGCCCCGGAGCACCATAGCCGTCGTCAGGGCGCGGCACCGGTGCTGCGCTGGTATCGTGACCCCGCGTCGACCGGCGGACGCCGAGCCGGAGTAAACGCCGCGCCCCGCCCGGGAACTCAACCTCATGCCCGACGACCAAAACACCGCACCACTCACAGACCTCCGGTCGTTGAGCGACGACCTCCGACCCGGCGACCGCGTCGGCAGGTACATCGTGCGCCAGCCCTTGGGCGAAGGCGGGTTCGGCTCCGTGTACGAGGCCGAGCAGGTCGAACCCGTCCGGCGCTCCGTCGCGCTCAAAGTCATCAAACGCGGCATGGACTCCCGAGCGGTCGTCTCCCGCTTCGAGGCCGAACGCCAGGCCCTCGCGCTCATGGACCACCCGTGCGTCGCCAAAGTGCTCGACGGTGGCACCACCGACGACGGCCGCCCGTACTTCGTGATGGAACTCGTCCGCGGCCTGCCCATCACCCAGCACTGCGACCAGCACAAGCTCACGGTCAACGACCGCATCGCGCTCTTCATGCGGGTCTGCGAAGCCGTCCAGCACGCCCACGCCAAAGGCGTCATCCACCGCGACCTCAAGCCCTCGAACATCCTCGTCGCGCTGCGCGAAGGCAAGGCCGAGCCAAAGGTCATCGACTTCGGCATCGCCAAGGCCCTCGGCCAGAAGCTCTCGGAGAACACCGTCTTCACACCGATGGGTGCCTTCATCGGCACCCCGGAGTACATGAGTCCCGAACAGGCCGTCACCGACGCCCAGGACATCGACACCCAGTCCGACGTCTACTCGCTCGGTGTCATCCTCTACGAGTTGCTCACCGGCCAGAGACCCTTCGAGAGCGACACGCTCCGCTTCGCCGCGCTCGCCGAGATCCAGCGCATCATCCGCGAGGTCGACCCGCCCCGCCCCAGCACCCGCCTCGCCTCGAGCCAGGACACCGCGACGAAGATCGCCTCGCTCCGCGGCACCGACGCGCGCCTGCTCGCGGGCACCCTGAAGAACGACCTCGACTGGGTCGTGATGAAGTGCCTCGAAAAAGAACGCGGCCGCCGCTACGGCACCGCCACCTCGCTCGCCGAGGACCTCGGACGCTACCTCGCGCACGAGCCCGTGATCGCCGGTCCCCCGGGCCTGGGCTATCGCGCCACCAAGTTCGTGCGGCGCCACCGCGTCGCCGTCGCCGCGGCGTCGGTCTCGCTCGCGGCTCTCATCCTCGCGACCTCCATCAGCATCACCTTCGCCGTCATCGCCGCCAAAGCGCTCAACAAGCGCGAGAAGGCCATCGCCGCCGAACGCGAGCGGGCCAAAGAACTCGAAGCGGTCGCCTCCTTCCAGGCTCAACAGTTCGACGACCTCGACGTGCTCACCATGGGCGTGCGGATCCGCCGCTCAGTCCTGGATGCACTCCCCGATGAGGGCCGCGAGCAGGCCGAGGCGGCCCTTCGCGCCGTGAACTTCACCAACATCGCCAAGCTCACGCTGACCGAGAGCACCTTCGCCGGGGTGTCAGAAGCAATCAACGACCGGTTCGCGAACCAGCCGCTCGTGCGCGCGAGGCTTCTCCACTCGTTCGCGGAGACACTCAGGGGACTGGGCCTCTACGACGCCGCGATACCCTCGCAGGAACGCGCCATCGAACTCCGCACCGCGCAGCTCGGTGAACTCGCCCCCGAAACCCTCGCATCCCGCGCAACCCTCGGCATGCTCCTCCGCTCGGCGGGCCGCGCCGAAGAGGCCGAAAAAGTCTACCGCGAGGTGCTCGCCGCCCGCACCCAGGTCCTCGGCCCCGATCACGAAGACACCCTCTACTCGCTCAACAACCTCGGCTACCTGCTGATGAACAAGGGAGATCTCGACGCGGCCGAGCCGCTCCTCACCCAAGCCCTCGAAGGCCGCACCCGCGTGCTCGGCCGCGAGCACCCCAGCACCATCACCTCCGTGCTCAACATGGGCATCCTCTACAACAAACGCGGCGAGGTCGCCAAGGCACAGGAGAAGTTCCAGATCGCCGTCGACGTGGACCGCCGGATCCGGGGCGATCGCCACCACGTCACGCTCGACGCCATCAACAACCTCGGCGTTGCCTTCGCAAGGCAGGCCAAGCTCGAAGAGGCCGGCGCGTGCTGGCGCGAGGCCCTCGCCGGGTACCGCGCGGTGTACGGCGACGACCACCCGAGCACCCTCGTGGGCATCTACAACCTCGTCAAGCTCAGAATCCGCACCAAGGAGTTCACAGAAGCGCAGCCGCTCGCCATCGAGTGCGAGACGTTGAACCGCGCCCGTTACGGCGCGGGCAGCCGTGAACACAACGGCGCGGTGCAGCTGCTGGTCGAGCTCTACGAATCCATGCACAAGGCCGAGCCCGACGCGGGCCACGACGCGACAGCCGCGGAGTGGAAGGCCAAGCTCCCACCGCCCCCGACGACGAAGTAGCGCCGCCGCCGGCCGTCGCCCTGAGGGCGTGGGCATCATTCCGTCCACACCACATTTGAGCATCCACGCACGCAACGTCCTCACCCGGGAGGGGGCACCAGCATGTGCCGCCGTCCCCGCGAGCCGCTTGGGGCGAGCAGGCCGTCGGAGCGCGATCCTCTCCCGGTCCGCTCGGCTGAGGGAAGGCCAACGCCGTGCCTTTCAGCACCCGCGCCTCCGCCGGACCTTCTCGTGACCTCGCAGGTCGTCCAGAGGGTGCCGCTGGGGGTTGTGCGCGCCCGCTCTGCTTTGAGCCACGTCTTTCCCGGCGGCGTGATACCACGGGCGCGTGAGCCGCGAGCGGCCGTCTGATATGCTGCCCGGATGAACACGAACAGGGTGTTGTGGGTCGGGGCGGCGATCTCGGTACTTCTGGCCGGCTGCGGGGCACCGCAGAAGTCGGGACAGGCCGCGGGGTCGCCCGCGCAGCAGGGTCAGGCCGCCCTACCGGGTGACCTGGAGTTCCTGGACGCGTACGCGCGAACCTACCGGTTCACGCTCGGCCGTCCGCGCGCCTTGCACCCAACCCCGGACGGCAAGAAGGTCCTCTTCCTTCGGAGCGGCCCTCGCTCCTTTGTCCAGGACCTGTACGAGTTCGATGTCGCCACCGGGGCCGAGCGGGTGCTGCTCACGGCCGATCAGATCTTGGGCGGCGGCGAGGAGAACCTCAGCCCGGAAGAGAAGGCCCGCCGCGAACGCATGCGGATGACCAGCCGCGGCATCGCGGGGTACGACCTGTCCGAAGACGGCTCGAAGATCCTCGTGCCCCTTTCGGGGCGGCTCTTCATCGTCGATCGCGCCTCGAAGGCGGCCAAAGAGGTGAAGCCCACCCTGAAGCAGGACTTCCCGCTCGATCCCCAGTTCGCACCGGACGGTTCCAAGATCGCCTGCGTGCGTGCGGGGGATGTCATTGTGCACGATCTCGCCACCGGCGCGGAGAAGCGGGTCTCACCCGGCGCCGCGGGCACTGTCTCTTTCGGCGAAGCCGAGTTCGCCGCGCAAGAAGAGATGAGCCGCTTCCACGGCTTCTGGTGGAGCCCCGATGGGTCGAGGATCTGCTACCAGGGCACCGACACCGCGGGCATGCTCCAGTACCACATCGCCGACCCTGTGAACCCGGAGAAGGATCCCGAGTCCTGGCCCTATCCCAAGTGCGGCGCGCAGAACGCCCGGACCTGGCTCGAGATCGCCAATCTCGACGGTGGCAACCCCGTCCGCGTGCAGTGGGACTCCGCCAAGTACCCCTACATCGCGAACGTGGTCTGGTCGAAGAACGCGCCCCTCACGATCCTCGTGCAGAACCGCGAGCAGACCGAGCAACTCCTGCTCGCGGTCGCCGACGACGGCTCGACCACCACGCTTCTCAAAGAGAGCGATCTGGCGTGGCTCAACATCATGGAGAGATGCCCGAAGTGGACAGCCGACGGCAAGCACTTCTTGTGGCTTACAGAGTCCTCGGGGGAATGGACGCTGAACCTGCACCGGCGTGACGGATCGTTGGTGGGCCCGCTCACCGCGCCGGGGTCGGGCGTGCAGAACCTGCTGCACCTGGACAGCCTCGAGGGCTTCGCGTACGTGCTCGCCAGCAACGACGCGACGCAGTCCCACATCTGGAAGGTCCCGCTCTTCACCAGCTCCGGCACCGCGTCGAAACTCACCGCCGATCGCGGGATCCATGGGGGAGATTTCGCGCCCGGCACCGGCATCTGGGTGCACTCCTTCAACACGCTCGACGGAAAGCTCGGCTGGAACGTGCGGCGGGCCGACGGCGGCGTGGTGGGCGCGGTGACCTCGGTCGCTGAGCCCCCCCCGTTCGCGCCGAACATGGAGCTGACGCAGACGGCGGGTTCGCCGGTGTGCCACGCCGCGATCTTCCGCCCCCGCGCCTTCGACCGCGCGCGGAAGTACCCCGTGATCCTTCAGGTGTACGCCGGCCCCGGCGTGCAACTGGTGAAGGCAACCGGTGTCGGCTTCCACCTCCAGCAGTGGATGGCCGATCAGGGCTACATCGTGGTGAGCATCGACGGCCGCGGCACACCCGGTCGCGGACGGGCGTGGGAGCGCGCGTGGAAGGAGACCGACCCGACCCGGCGCGGCAACCTCATCGACGTCGCGCTCAACGACCAGGTCGCGGGTCTCAAGGCCCTCGGCGAGCGGTACAAGGAAATGGACCTCACCCGCGTCGGTGTGACGGGCTGGTCATTCGGCGGTTACTTCAGCGCGATGGCGGTGATGCGCCGGCCTGATGTCTTCAGCGCCGGCGTCGCGGGTGCCCCCGTCTGCGACTTCGCCGACTACGACACCCACTACACCGAGCGCTACCTCGGCCTGCCGAGCGCGAACCCCGAGGGATACGCGG
>JBMOHX010000063.1:0-13766 GCA_049317625.1 Phycisphaerales bacterium | reverse complement strand
CTGCCATCGACGAAGCAAAGGCGGGTGCCGCGTGACCTTTCTTCACCCTTGGGTGCTCCTCCTCCTCGCAGTCCCCGCCATTCTCCTCTGGCTCGTGCCCTCCCGCGGCTGGGGCCTCGCGTTGCCGCTTGATCACGCAACCCACCCGAAACGCCGGTTGCTCAAAGGGCTGCTCACCGCGATGGAGTGCGTGCCGCCGCTGCTTCTGGCCGCGGCGATCGTGATCGCCGCCGGGCCGCAGGTGCTCAAGCAGCCCAAGAACAAGCGGGAACTCTCGAACATCCAGTTCTGCCTCGACGTGTCGGGGAGCATGACGATCGACAATCGCTACGACATGGCGAAGGAAGCCATCGGTGCCTTCGTCAAGGCCCGCGAGGGCGACGCCTTCGGCCTCACACTCTTTGGTTCGCACGCGATCCGCTGGATGCCGCTGACGCGCGATCTCTCCGCGATCAGCAACTCGCTCCCCTTCGCGAATCCAGCCAACCAGCCCGGCCACATGGGCGGGACCCGTATCGGCAACGCGCTCCGCTTCTGCCTCGGCAACATGATGGCGGAAGCGGACGAGGGCGACCGGCTCATCATCCTCGTCTCGGACGGGGCAAGCTCCGACCTCGGCGACGGCTTCTCCGAGGGGGACGTCGCCGAAGAACTCGCCGACGCACGGATCACCCTCTATCACATCCACGTCGCCAGCGACGAGATCCCCAGCGAGGTCGTCGACATCGCCCAGCGCACCGGCGGCGAAGCCTTCCAGGCCGGCGACCCCGTCACACTCCGCAAGGTCTTCCAGCACATCGACCGCATGCGCCCGGCGAAGTTCAATCCCCAGGGCACCGTCCCCATGGACCACTTCCGCCCCTTCGCCCTCGTGGTCGCGGGGCTTCTTGCGCTGCACATCGTCGGGCTCCTGGGAGTGAGGTACACACCGTGGTGAACCTTGCCCCTTGGATCGCACTCGTCGTCACGCTCCTCGCCGCGATCGGTGAATGGTTGCACGCGCGCCGTGTCGACCGTGTCGCTCGCCTTGCCTTCGGCCCCGGCGGTCGCCCCGCGGCCTGGACGGTCGTCGTGCCATGGCTCCGACCCCTCGCGGCCGGCGCGGCGTGCTGGGGCGCACTCTTCCTTGCGGGGTACGACCCCATCGAGATCGACCGCCGACCGACCCGCGAGGCCTCGAAGCACCTTCTCATCTGCCTCGACGTCTCGCCGAGCATGCAGATCAAAGACTCGGGCCCAGAGACAGAAAAGCAGAGCCGCGCCATCTGGGCGGGCAAGGTGGTGCAGGGCGTGCTCGACCGCCTCGACATGGAGACCACGCGCATCTCGCTCGTCGCGTTCTACACCGATGCGCTCCCCGTGCTCACCGAAACGTTCGACAAGGACGTCGTCCGCAACGCGCTCGACGGACTCCCCATGTACGCGGGCTTCAAAGGCGGCGCAACCGATGTGCAAATGGGCGTCAACAAGTGCCTCGAAATCGCCAGGCCATGGCCGAGCAAGTCCGCGACCCTGCTCGTGGTCAGCGACGGAGACACCCTCACCTCTCCAATGTCCTCCTACATCCCCGACGCGATCGCCGACACCATCGTGATCGGCGTCGGCGATCCCATCCGTGCGTCGATCGTCGGCGGTCACGGCAGCAAGCAGGACACGATGTCCCTCAAGCAGCTCGCGGCCCGGCTCGGCGGCATCTATCACGAAGGCAACACCAAGCACCTTCCCACCGAAGTGCTGGAGAA
Organism: Phycisphaerales bacterium; assembly: GCA_049317625.1. Classification (GTDB taxonomy): domain Bacteria; phylum Planctomycetota; class Phycisphaerae; order Phycisphaerales; family UBA1924; genus JBEIUO01. The sequence continues at coordinate 12,024 of JBMOHX010000063.1, read as the reverse complement.
GCTCACGATGCTCTCGCCCCGCACGGGGCTCGGCATCGGCCTACGGGAACTCGCGCTCACCGCGCTGGTCTCCGGCGCGTCCTTCCTCGCGCTGGCCACGCCCATGCTGCTTGCCTTCGGCAGGCCGCGTTCGTACTCCAAGGCGCGGCGAGAGGTCACGGTCCGGGCCGAACGACACGAGGAGGCCGCGGCATGAAGCTCAATCGACTGGCATGGGGACTCTGGGCGGTCCTCCCGGTGGGCGTCGTGTTCTTCCACTTCGGCCCCGGGCAGGCGCTCTTCCTCGCCGAACGCGCGTCGCGTGTCCAGCGGGTCGCCATGGACTCGGAAGCCGCCGCGAAAGCCGTCCAGTCCGCCGCGTACGAGTTGCACCTCAAGGGCATCGACGCCAGGCGCCAGGCGCTCCTCTCCCAGAGCCCCGCCGACGAGGCCGCGGCACGGATCGCGACCGAGGCCGAGGACGCCGCGTACAAGCGGGCGGCCGAGTCCTGGAAGAAGGTCGCCGACGAACTCGGCCAGGCGCTCGAGTTGCTGCGCGACGAAGCGCCCGACACCGCACGCAAGATCCGCTGGGCCCGCGGCCGAGCCCTCGTCCGCTCCGGCGAAGTCTGGATCGGCATCGACGAGTTCGAGAGGATCCTCGCCGACCTCGAAACCAAACCGGCCGGTGCCGACTTCGAACGCGCAACGCGCGAAGAGCTCGCCACCGCGTACTACTACGGCGCCCGCCTCCTCCGCCTCAGCGGGATGCCGCCGCAAGAATGGATGATCGAGTCGGGCAAGGCCCGACAGCACTTCCGATTCCTCGCGGAGCAGGGTGCCGCCGACGCGACCGCAGAATCTTCCACGACCGCCGCGGGTGAACCTCAGGCGACGGGCGAGGGCCAGACCAACGCGCAGCGCAACCTCGAGCTCGTGCTGAACCTCGAGCAATCGACCCTCGCGGAGCTCCAGGGCAAGCCCCTCCCGAAGGACTCTCCGAGAGCTGGCAACCAGGGCAACAGGCCGGGAAACCGCCCGGGAAAGAGTAAACGGCCGCCGCAACAGCGCGATGGCAGAGGGGCCGGCGGCGCTGAAGACATCCCAGAGGGTTGGTGAACAAGGTGAGCGACATGATCAAGAACTCGAATCCACACTTCGACTCGGCCCGCGTCACAACAGCGGCCGCGGCGGTGCTCCTCTGCGCCGGACTGGCGAGCGCGCAGATCCCGGCGATGACGATGACCCCCGCCCAACCTATCGCCCCCGCCGCGGCCGAGCCACCGCAGCTGAGCGATGAAGAACTCGACGAGATCGCCGAGCAGCTGAAGACCGCGACACCGGAGGAGAGGGCCTCCATAGTCGCCATGTTCAAAGACATGGGCATCGACGTCGAGGCGAAGCTCGCGGCACGCGCCGGCGGTGCCGCTCCCGATGGCGCGGCCGGGGAGAAGGCCGCCCCGCCCAAGCAGACCCTGATGCAGGTCTTCCAAACGCTCGACTTCACCCGCACGCCGCAAGCCGTGCTGGCGGCCCGATCGCGCCTGGGGTTCGCCGCCGTCGAGAAGCCCTCCGTCGAGAAGGCCGACGAAGCCGCGAAGTGGCTCCACATGCAGGTGATGGCGGGCGAATGGGAGACCTTCGGCGCGTTCCTCAAGGAAAGCGCCGGCAAGGAGGCCCCTGCCATCTACTCACACGTGCTCCAGGCCCTGAACAAGCCCGGCAGAGGCGAGCCCGGCAAGTCCGACCCCGCCCTCCTCCCCGAGGAAGTGCTCGCGGTGGGGGACGCATGCCCTGAGGAACTCGCGGACTACCAGCTCGACATCCTCTCGCAGTTGCTGAAGGCCGCCGCGGGCAAGTACAGCACGGCCCCGATGCTCGCCCGCATCAACGAGGGCACCAAGCAGTTCAGCAAGGCCGACGAGAAGTCCCGCACCCGAACGATCCGATTCCTCGCGGGCGCTGGCCTTGTCATGGACGCCTACGGCTACCTCCCATCAATCGACGAAGCCCGCAGCAAGGGCGACGCCGGGTTGCTCCTGAACCACGCGAAGTACTTCGAAGGCCTCGCCGCGGCGGCGCAAGACGAAGACGCCGCATCCGATCACAGGCGCGAAGCGTGGAAGCTGTACGGCGAGATCACCCTGCTCGACAAGGCCAAGGCCGAGCTCCGGCAGGAAGCCATGAAGCTCGCGATCGACCTGCTCCCGCTCATCCCGCCCGCGGAGGGCCGCGAGTGGCTCGCCCGGGTCTTCGGCAACGCGACCCTCGGCCCCGCGGCTCTCGAGGCCATCACGCTGAAGGCCGTCTCCCTGCGAGACGGCAAGCTCGAAGTCGCCCAGCGTGCGCAGGCGATTCTCACGATGAAGGAATCGGTCGACACCCTGCTCGCGCAGAGCGGCATGGATATCAACGTCCTCCGCGTGCCCCTGCGCATGCTGACCACCGCGCTCGTCAACGAGGCCGAGCAGGCCCTCGCAGACCGCGAGAAACGCCGAGGCCGCGGCGCCTCCCGCGAGCTCGAGCTCCTCCTCCGCGCGCTCCCCGACGAACGCTGGATCGGCGCACTCGAGCCCAGCCTCGCGAGCCGCGCGTACCGCGCCGCCATCGGAGTCGCCACCGCCTCCGACGAGACCGACCTCGCCCTTGAGTACGTCGCCCAGGCGGTGAAGCGATTCCCGGGCGACGGGCAGGCCCTCGCCGACTTCTTCCTGGGCGAGTGGAAAGATCGCCTCTCTCCCCCGGGCCCGGACCCGAACGAAGAGAACATGTTCTTCTACTTCGGCCGCCAAGGCCTCGCTGCCGCGCCGCTGACGCGCGGCCGCCAGCGCCGGGACCTGGACCGCCTCACGAAACTCATGGTCCTCCTCGACGGCGCGGGTGTTGACTCACGCCGCCTTCCGAGCGTCGCCGAGGTCTTCCACGCCTGCCACGGCGCGACCGAGGTCTTCACGCGCGAGGGAATCGAGAGCGTCTTCGGGAAAGTCGAGACGCTCCCCCCCGAAACCGCGGCTTCCCTCGCGGACCAGATGCGAGGCGGCCTCAGCGGCGATTGGCGCGACCGCCGCGCCCAGCAATCCGCCGGCAACAAGCGGACTCCGGCCGAGATCACCAAGATGGTCGAGCGCGGCTACGAACTCGCGATCGAACTCGTCGAACGCTCCATCGCCGCGAAGCCCGACTCCTGGCGCTTCGCCGTGACCAAGGCCGCGCTCACCTACGACCGCTTGCAGTACAAGCAGGCCGAGCAGAAGCAAGACTTCGCCGCGTTCAACCAGTACCGCAAGGAGGCCTTCCTCGCCTTCGCGCAGACCGCCGATCGCTACGCCGACCAGGTGCGGGCCGGGCAGGAACGCACCGACCCGGGTGTCTTCCTCGCATGGTTCAACGCCGCGGTCGGTGCCACGGAACTCAACTACCTCACGCGCGAAGATCTCCTCGTCGAAGGCTCGCCGCAGGACGATCAGATCGACCTCATCCGCAAGGCCATGCAGAGCATGCCCGAGGAGGCCGCGTCGCGTCACATCGGCGAGTTCGCAAGGGCGATGGGCGACTCCGTTCCGAGGCTCGCGCCCGAGGTCAAGCCCCGCGTCATTCGCCACGCGCTCCGCATTATCGGGGATCATCCGTCGGGCGCGCCGCTCCGCAGACTCGGCGATCTCTACAACGACCTCGTGAAGGACGAGGTCAAGCTGCGCCTCTCGGTCGACGGCGACGACAGCGTCGGCTCCGGCAAACGCTTCGGCGCGACCCTGAGCATGCGTTTCACCGCCGCGGTGGACCGCGAGACCGGCGGCTTCAGCCGCTACCTGCAGAACGACGTTTGGACTCGCGTCGGCAACCAGTACCAGCCCGTCAACCACCGCGACATCCTCCGCAAGTCCATCGAAGACTCCCTCTCCGAGCACTTCCAGGTTGACTCCGTAGGCTTCTTCGAACCGCTCGCGCCGCCGCGCCCCGTCACCGAGAGCGGGCAGGACGGCTGGCTCGAAAAACCGATGGCGTACGTTGTTCTGCGTGCCAAGGACCCGAGCACCGACCGCTTGCCCGCGCTGAACATCGACCTGTACTTCAACGACGCCCTCGGCCCCGTCACGCTCCCGCTCATCTCGAACGCGCCGCCTCTCGACGCCTCGAAGGCGGGCGGCACGCGCCCGGTCCGTAAGCTCGAAGTCGTTCAGGCCCTCGACGTTCGGCTCATGAACAATCCGGACAAGGGCCGCGTCGTCACGCTCGAAGTTCGTGCAAAGGGCCAGGGCGTCCTCCCCGAGCTGGACGAACTCCTCCCCGGCTACAAGACGGCGCTCGCCGGCTACGAGATCGTAGAGAAGGGCATCGACGCGCGTCCCGTGACCGTCGTGCAGGACGACGGCGACTGGGACAACAACTTCTGGGGTCGCCGGCGCGACGACAAGCAGGAGTACGCCGAGGCCGACGAAGCCGGGTTCTACCGCCTCACCACCGAGCGCTCCTGGATGATCACCTACTCACCCACCGGGGGTGGCGTCGGTTCTGAGTTCGCTCTTCCGTCTCTCTCGGAGCAGTACAAGGGCGATCTGGTCTCCAAGCAGTACGCCGACATGGACCTCGTCACGCTCACGAGCAAGAGCGTCCCCGTCGAGCCCCGTTTGGTCACCGCCCGCAACGGCCTCATCGCCGTGCTCACGCTCGGCGCCGTTTCCCTGGGAGGTGTCCTGCTCTGGCGGTCCCGCCGCAAGCCGGCGCTCACGACCGAGTCCAGCGGTCTGCCCGACCGTGTCACCCCGCTGAGCGTGATCTCCTACCTCCGCCGCGCCCACGGCGAGGTGACCCCTGAATCGGCGGTCCACGCCGAGCTGAGCGCCGAGATCGCCCGCCTCGAACGGATCTACTTCGGGCCCGGCGGCTCGGCCGATGACAAGGCCTCCGAGGAGCTCGGGAAAGTCCTCGGCAAGTGGTCGGCCAAGCCGCACGCTGCCCGCCGATAACCTCGCCAGTTGATTTCGACTCACGCCCCAGTTCTCTGAAAGAGCCGCCTCAGACCAGTCGATTCTCTACCACCCTGTCCTCGGGATCCCGTGGCGGGGCTGGTTGGGTTTGGTCAGGAGTCGGCTTGGTTCAATCGTCCCATCAAACAGACGCGAGAGGATCAGACGAGCGTGCGCGGCTGAACGCCGCGAGCGACTTCCGCCGGTCCGTCATCGAGGCCGGGATCGCCGCGGCTGTCGTCCTCGTGATCGTGATCGTCGCGGTCTCGAGCCTCTGGCGAGTCGCGGACGACATCGATCAGGAACGCATGCGGACCGAGATGGCCCGCCTGGCCACCTCGCTCACGTGGACGATCGATCCTGAACTCCACCAGCAGTTGAACTCGCCGGAGCAACTCGATAGCGACCTGTACGCCCGCGCGATCGCCATGCTGCGGAACGCACGCCGCTCCACGCCAGGCGTGAAGTACATGTACACCGCGGTGGCCGACGGCGACAAGGTTCGCTTCGTGCTCTACGCGGCGGACCCGGGCGACCACGACGGCGACGGCCGAGAAGACCGCGCGGGTGTGTGGGAGGAGTACGAAGACGCTGAGCCCGCGATGCTGTTGGCTCTTGGAGACGGGAAGACTCCCGGACACTCGACCGCGAGCCCCGAGCCCTACACCGACGAGTGGGGGACATTCGTCACCGGCTACGCGCCCCTCATGAACGCCGCGGGGAAGCAGATCGGTGTGATCGGCGTCGACATGGACGCCGGCGACTACCAGGCGAGCTGCGCGAAGCGTCGCCGCGCAGCGTTGCTGGGGCTCGTGCCGGGCACCGCGCTGGCTGGCGGCGTCGGGTTCGGCGCATTTCTCCTCCGGCGGCGTCAGCTGCGCAACCTCCGCGAGGCAGAAGCCGCCAGCTACGAAGCGGCGGAGTCGGCGGCGATGCTGGCCGAGAGCGAGGGGCGATTCCGATTGCTCGCGGACGCCATGCCCGTGCTGATCTGGACCAGCGACGAGTCCGGGCGATGCGACTACGTGAACCGCGGCTGGGTTGACTTCACCGGGCGCGATCGCGAGCGCGAGTACGGCGAGGGCTGGTTGGAGAGCGTCCAGCTCGAGGATCGGCACCGTGTCGCCGCGGAGTTCGGTGCCGCGTTCGCCGCGCGAGGGCCCTTCGAGTCGGAGTTCCAGATGCGCAGAGCGGACGGGGCTTCACGGTCCATGCTGAGCCGCGGGACGCCGCGAGTGAACCCCTCCGGCGAGTTCTCCGGTTTCGCGGGCGTCTGCCTCGACGTCACCGAACAGCGCGAGGCCGAGGCCACGGTCCGCACGAGCGAGTCGCGGTTGCGTGCGGTTCTGGACACCGCGCTCGACGCGGTGATTTCGTTGGACGAAGCCGGCCGGATCACCGACTGGAACCCGCAGGCCGAGAGGCTCTTCGGCTACGCATCCGGCGACGCGAAGGGGCGGGTGCTCAGCGAACTCGTGCTGCCCCCCGACGCGGAGCAGCCGCCGGGGTTGTTCCGTTCGCTCGCCAATGCGCAGCAACAGGGCGCGGGAGAACGCGCCGAACTGGCAATCCAGCACGCCGACGGTCGCCGGCTCATCGTCGAGGTGTCCTGCTCGAGCACACAGGCCGAGCGGGGCAAAGGCGTGAGCCTCTTTGCACGCGACATCAGCGATCGAAAGCACGCCGAACTCGCGCAGCAGGCGGCGCTGCGACTCTCCATGCGACTGGCGCGGGCCTCGTCAGTCGAAGAGGCCTCCCGCGCGGTGAACGACTCCCTCGAGAACATGACCGGCTTCACCCGGAGCGCGATCCTGCTCTTTGACCAATCCGGGTCCTGCCGATTCGTCGGCTGGCGCGGCATCTCTCGCGAATATCGCGCCGCAGTGGACGGTCATTGTCCCTGGAGGTACGGGCAGAGCGAGGCGGACCCCATCGTCGTCCACGATGTTCAATGCGACGAGTCGCTCGCTGCCTACCGGGAGCTCTTCGACCGCGAGCGGATCCGAACGCTCGCGTTTGTACCCGTCCGCACGGAGGCTGGCGTCCTCGGCAAGCTCATGTTGTACGGCGATACCGTCGGGGACATGACCACCCGCGTCGTGGACTCCGCGCGAACCGCCGCCACGTACCTCGGCGTCGCGGTCGGTAGGCTTCGGGCTCAGGAGCGCACCCGGACCAGCGAGCAACTCTTCCGCCTTCTTGTCGAGAACACCGACGACCTCGTCGACCTGCAAGGTGAAGACGGCACATCCCAGTACATCGGCCCCGGTTTCACGCGGCTGTTGGGAGTCGAACCGCAACCACAGAATCGGGGAGCGATCGGCTCTCATGTCGCCGCGGAAGACGCGAGTGCCTACGCGGCCGCACAAGATGCGGTCCGGCGCGGCGGTCGAGAGAAGCTCGAGTGTCGGCTTGTGCGGCACAACGGCGAACGGTTGTGGGTCGACCTTCACATGGTTCCGGTGTTTGACGACGCGGGCAGCCGTGTGGTCCGTATCTTGCACTCGGGCCGAGATATCACCGAGCGCAAGGCCTTCGAGAACGCGCTCGCGGGGGCCAGAGTGGCCGCGGAAGCCGCGAGCCGCGCAAAGACCGAGTTCCTCGCGAACATGAGCCACGAGATCCGCACGCCTTTGACGGCGATCCTCGGCTACACGGACGTCCTCGCGGAAGACGCCGCGAGCAGCACGCGGACCGAGACCGTTCAGACGATCCGGCGGGCCGGCGAGCACCTGCTCTCGGTGGTGAACGACATCCTCGACATCTCGAAGATCGAGGCCGGCGCCATGCGTGTCGAGCGGGTCGAGACCCCCGTCCCGCAGATCATCTCCGCGGTCTGCCAGATGATGCGGCCCCGGGCCGAGTCGAAGGGCATCCGCTTCGAGGCCTCGCTGACATCCCCGATCCCCGATCGCATCAGCAGCGATCCGACGCGACTCCGCCAAATACTCCTTAATCTCGTCGGAAACGCGGTGAAGTTCACCGTGCAGGGTGGCGTGCGGGTCGTGGCCGGCTTTGAGCCCGTCGGCGGCCGCGGCACGTTGACCATCGACGTCATCGACACCGGCCCGGGCATCGAACGCGAACAGGCCGACCGATTGTTCCAGCCCTTCTCGCAGGCGGATGCCAGCGTGACCCGAAAGCACGGCGGCACCGGACTTGGCCTCACGATCTGCCGCCGATTGGCTCATCTGCTCGGCGGCGAAGTCACGCTCGCACGCTCGCAGCCGGGGGAGGGCTCGTGCTTCCGCCTTGAAATCGACGTGGAGCCCATCCCGGGTTGGGCCGGCGTGAGCGTGCTCGAATCAGCCAGCTCGACGCCCGCCGCGGCCCCGACGGTCGCGGAGTTCCCGCTGAAGGGACGGATCCTCGTCGCGGAGGACGGGCTCGACAACCAGCGGCTCATCCGGTTGCACCTGACCAAGGCCGGAGGATCGGTGGACGTCGCGGAGAACGGTCGCGTCGCGCTCGAGCTGATCCGTGCGGCGGAGTCTTCGGGGCGGCCCTACGACCTCCTCGTCACCGACATGCAGATGCCGGAGATGGACGGCTATACCCTCGCGTCGACGCTCCGGGCGTCGGGCTCGCGTCTGCCAATCGTCGCGCTCACCGCGCACGCGCTGGCGGAAGACCGCCAACGCTGCATGGACGCCGGCTGCGATGATTACGCCTCCAAGCCGCTCGACCGCCGTCAGTTGCTGGCGACCTGCGCGAAGTGGCTCGGGCGCGGAGACGGCATCCGGACCGCCGCGTAATCACGCGGCCTTGGGCCAGCGTGTGCGGACCTGGGTCCTGTTCGCCCTGACATCCACCAGGAGAGGAAGAGTTCCGGTCCGTTTGGGCCCTACTATCTGCTGCACAGGGCGGTAGGCAATCCCGCCGATGCGCGAATGGACACGGGCGGTGCTCTCTGATGCGGGTGAACGTGCCCGCCGCACGCGGCCTGGTACCGGAATGAGGACGACACGTGGCAGAGCATCAAGACACTAAAAAACCAGGGTTTCGTGCGACCTTGTGGCGGTGGCTGGCGAGCGACGTTGTCGCGCCCGGGGTCCCTGTGATCGACCGAAAAGAGGTCGACTGGCCGCGCGTGCTCCCGTTCATCGGGATCCATGTCGCGTGCGCGACGGTCGTGTGGGTCGGGTGGAGCTGGACAGCCGTGGCGGTCGCGCTGGCCGCGTACCTCGTGCGGATGTTCGCGATCACCGGCTTTTATCACCGCTACTTCTCCCACCGCACCTTCAAGACCAGCCGCGCCGCCCAGTTCGTGTTCGCGCTGCTAGGAAACGCCGCGGCCCAGCGTGGTCCGCTTTGGTGGGCCGCGCATCATCGCGAGCACCACCGCCACTCCGACACGGAGCTGGACGTGCACTCCCCCCATCAGCACGGCGTGCTCTGGAGCCACATGGGATGGTTCACCGCGAAGGGGGCTTTCCTCACAAACGTCAAGGCCGTGCCCGACCTCGCGAAGTACCCAGAGCTGCGATTCATCGACCGTTTTGACACACTCGTACCGATCGCGTACGCGCTGTGCATGTACCTGCTCGGCGAGGCCCTTGCGACCTGGGCACCCGGGCTCGGCACCACCGGCCCGCAGATGCTGGTCTGGGGCTTTGTGATCTCGACCGTCGTTCTCTACCACGCCACGTACACCATCAACTCGTTCTCGCACCTCATCGGCACCCGTAGATTCGCCACCGGCGACAGCTCGCGGAACAACTTCCTTCTCGCGATCATCACGCTCGGCGAGGGCTGGCACAACAACCATCACTACTTCCCCGGCGCCGTGCGGCAGGGCTTCTATTGGTGGGAGATCGACGTGACGTACTACACCCTTTGGATGCTGCAGAAGCTCGGCCTCGTGTGGGACCTCAACCCGGTGCCGCGAAGGGTGTACGACCGCGCCGCCGCGGACCGATCCGCGAAGAGGTCTGTTTGAGAATCGCGGTTGTCGGCGGAGGAATCTCCGGTCTCGTTGCGGCCAACGCCCTGTCGCGCGGGCACGAGGTGGTGGTGTTCGAGCGCGACACCCGTCTCGGCGGGCACACGAACACGATCGAAGTCCGCGAGTCGGGCCGGGCCATCCCGGTGGACACCGGGTTCATCGTCTTCAACGACCGTACGTACCCGAACTTCATCGCGCTCATGAACCGCCTCGGCGTGCCGTCGCGGCAGTCGGAGATGAGCTTCAGCGTGCGGTGCGAAAGGACCGGCCTCGAGTACAACGGCACCTCGGTCCGTTCTCTCTTCTCGCAGAAACGCAACGCGGTCAGCCCCGCGTTCCTTCGGATGATCGCGGAGATCCTGCGTTTCAACCGCGAGGCGCCGGCCGCGGTCGGCGGCGAGGCCGATCAGACCCTCGGCGAGTACCTCAGCCGCGGCAAGTACTCGCGGTACTTTCAAGAGTATTACATCGTCCCGATGGGCGCGGCCATCTGGTCCGCGCCCGCCGCCGCCATGCTCTCGTTCCCGCTGCGATTCTTCGTGAGCTTCTTCAAGAACCACGGCATGCTCTCGGTCGGCGACCGGCCGGTGTGGCGCACCATCGTGGGCGGATCGAACTCGTACCTCAAGCCCCTCTGCGAGCCCTTCCGCGATCGCGCGCTCCTCGGGGCCGAAGTCACTGGAATCGCCCGCGCCGCGGAATCGGTCCGCGTCCGCTGGCGTCAGGACGGCGCTGAAGAACGCGCCGACTCGTTCGATCACGTGGTGCTCGCGTGCCACGCGGACCAGGCGGCCCGCATGCTCGAAGACCCTTCCGACGCCGAACGGGATGTACTCGGCGCTATGCCCTTCCAGGAGAACGAGGCGATTCTGCACACGGATGCCTCGGTGATGCCCAAACGCAAGCTCGCGTGGGCCGCGTGGAACTACCACGTCCCGCAAACGCCCACGGAGCGCGTGAGCGTGACCTACAACATGAACATCCTCCAGGGCATCGATTCGGAAAGGCAGTACTGCGTCACCCTCAACCGCGCCGACCTCATCGATCCGCAGAAGGTCATCCGCAGGATCACCTACCACCACCCTCGCTACACGCTGGCCGGTGTGGCGGCGAGGGCGCGATGGGCGGAGATCAGTGGCCCGCGCCGCACACATTACTGCGGTGCCTATTGGCTCAACGGATTCCATGAGGACGGCGTGAATAGCGCCCTCCGCGTCTGTGCGGCGCTCGGGGAATCGTTGTGAGCGAGCGTCGGAGCGCTGTCTACGTCGGGTGGGTGCGCCACCGCCGCCGAGTGCCGAAGACTCACGCCTTCCGGTACCGCGTCTACATGATGTACCTCGACTTGGCCGAACTGCCCGCACTCTTCGCGGGCCGGTTCCTCTGGTCCTTCGAGCGTTGGAACATCGCGAGCTTCCGGCGGCGCGACTACCTCGGCCGCACCGGCGACCTCGCCGAGACCGTGCGCGACACGGTCTTGGCCAAGCTCGGATTCCGACCGGACGGACCCATCAGAGTGCTGACCAACGTCCGCACCCTTGGCCTTGTCTTCAACCCTGTGACGTTCTACTACTGCTTCGACAAGGCCGGCACCCTCTGCGCAGTCCTCTCGGAGATCACCAACACCCCCTGGGGCGAGCGCCACGTCTACGCGATCGACGCCCGTGCGGCTGACGCGCAGGGTCGCGCGCACGCGGAGTTCGACAAGCAGTTCCACGTGTCCCCCTTCATGCCCATGGACCAACGCTACGACTGGACCTTCAACACCCCCGCCGAGTCGATCCTCGTCCACATGCTGAGCAGCGACTCCCGCGGCGAGGTCTTCGACGCTACCCTCCGCCTCGACCGCCGGGAGATGACCCCCGGGACGATGTTCTGGGTTCTGGTCCGGTACCCGGTGATGTCGTTGCTTGTGCTGCTTGCCATCTATCTGAACGCCGGACTTCTGTGGCTGAAGCGAGTGCCGTTCTACATCCATCCGGGGTCGGCACGCGAAACCAACGGGCCGCCGCCGCGGCTGGGAGAAAGCGATGTCCAGGAGCGTGACCGAGCCAGCATTCGACCGCCGCGAACCGGGTGAAGGATCCGCCACGGGTCGCGCCGGGATGTTCGCCGCGCTCGTGCGACGTGCGC
>JBMOHX010000062.1:0-13919 GCA_049317625.1 Phycisphaerales bacterium | reverse complement strand
GTGCGGCGGCCCTTGCCCCCGCCCTCTCCAAGCTCACCGCGCTCACCTTCCTGGACTTTGGAAACAACTCGATCGGAGATGCGGGTGCGGCGGCCCTTGCCCCCGCCCTCTCCAAGCTCACCGCGCTCACCTTCCTGGACTTTGGAAACAACTCGATCGGAGATGCGGGTGCGGCGGCCCTTGCCCCCGCCCTCTCCAAGCTCACCGCGCTCACCTTCCTGGAGCTTGGGGACAACTCGATCAGCGATGCGGGTGCGGCGGCCCTGGCCACGGCCCTGTCCACGCTCCCCGCGCTGACCAGCCTGGACCTTCGATCCAACTCGATCGGCGAAGCGGGCGTGGCAGCCCTGGCCCTGGCTCTGCCCAAGCTCACTGCGCTAACCCGCCTGGTCCTTGGGCCGAACCTGATCGGCGATGCGGGTGCGATGGCCCTGGCCCCGGCCCTGTCCAAGCTTCTCGCGCTCACTAGCCTCGACCTTCGGTCCAACTCGATCGGCGAGTCAGGTGCGGTGGCCCTGGCCCCGGCCCTGTCGAAGCTCACCGCGCTGACCAGCCTGGACCTTCGGTCCAACTCGATCGGCGAGTCAGGCGCGGTGGCCCTGGCCCCGGCCCTGTCGAAGCTCACCGCGCTCACCAGTCTGAACGTTCGGTCCAACGCGATCGGCGAGTCAGGTGCGGCGGCCCTGGCCCCGGCCCTGTCCAAGCTCACCGCGCTCACCCGCCTGGTCCTCGAGTCCAACTCGATCGGTGATGCGGGTGCTTTGTCCTTGGTCCCGGCTCTGTCCAAGCTCACCTCGCTCACCCGTCTGGCCCTTGGGGACAACTCGATCAGCGATGCGGGTGCGGTGGCCCTGGCCCCGGCCCTGTCCAAGCTCAACGCGCTCACCGCCCTGGACCTGTGGAACAACCTAATCGGCGCGGCGGGTGCGGCGGAGATTCTCGACGTCCTGCAATCCCACACGTCCCAGAGGCTACGGACGTTGGACCTCCGTTCCAACGGCGACCTCAGTTCGCTCCTCCCTCTGGAACTGGTCGAGGCACGAAAAGCTCAGGCCATCTTCCGACACCTCGGTTAGGCCCTCCGCTTGTGTCTTTCGGGCGCCGGTGGCTTGGGAGCGGAATCGTCGCCCCCGCTCCGCAACATGACAGCCGTCCCCCGACGCCTGAGTCCAATCAGCTTTCACCCGCTCTCCGCGAACCACCCGAGAACACACGGCCCCCCGCCCCGCCCGGAGCCCGCCCTCCCCCGCATAACATTCCAGCATCTCGCTGGAGGCCCCCATGTCTCACAAACCGACGTCGACCGGCCGTTCCGCTTCCGGGGCTCGAATCGCGGTGCACGCCGCGGTTCATGCAGCGCGACTCACCTGGCTCTGGCTACTCGCCGCGGTCCTTCTCGCGCTGGTCAACCCCGCCCGCGCTGGCGTCGTCTGCTGGAGCGAGCAGGGCGGCTCGATCTGGCTCGCAAACGTCGACGGCACCGCGATCCGCCAGATCCTCTCCTCCACCGGCGGCGCCCGCGGCGTCTGCGTCGATACCGCGCGCGGGAAAGTCTACTGGGCCGCGTACTCCGGCAACTACATCGGGCGTGCGAACCTCGATGGCTCGGGCGTCGAGGTCGTCACCGCGGCGTCGACACCCGCGGGGGTGGCGATTGATTCCGCCGGCGGGCGGCTCTTCTTCGCGGAGTACGGCAACGGCGGTCAGGTGGTCCAGTGCAACCTCGATGGCAGCAACCGCATCGTGCTGACGACAGCGACCGCGAACCCCACCGGCATCGTCTACGGCGATGGCTACGTGTATTACACCGACTGGAACGACCAGTACAACGGCGTCTTCCGGGTCCCCGCGGGCGGCGGCACGCGGAGCACCGTCGCTTCCGGAATCAACGGTTCCTACGGCGTGACCTACGAGTCCTCCGGCTACGTGTGGTTCGGCGACTGGACGACCGACACGATCATCCGGCGGGCCGCCAACGGGAGCGGGTCAAACCTCATCGTCGCCTCGGGCGCGATGGCGGCGGACTCGTGGGGCATCAGCGTCGATCCCGACGGCTCGGGCGTCTACTGGGCTCGCCAGCTCGGCGGCGGCATCTTCAGGGCGAGCACCGGCGGCGGTTCGGTCGGCCCCGCGCTGCCCACGACCTCCACTCCCTGGGGCGTGTGCGTCTTCGCCGGCCGCGGCCCCAGCATCTTCGCGCAGCCGCAAAGTCAGTCGGTGTTCGTGGGTCAGCCGGTGACGCTCTCCGTTGGTGTGAGCGGCACGCCCTACTTCCGCTACCAGTGGGTGCGCAACGGTTCCGACATCCCCGGCGCAACCTCGCCCACGTACTCCATCGGTGCCGCGAGCCTCGCCTCGGCCGGGCAGTATTGGGTGAACGTGTGGTCGCCCCTCGGCGCCGTCGGCAGCCAGCCCGCGACGCTGAACGTCTCTAATCCCTGCGAAATTCCAACCTTCACCGAGCAGCCGCAACCGGTCGCCACCTGCGAGGGCCTCGCCGCCTCCTGGTCCGCCGCGGCGGCCGGAACCCTCCCCATCTCGTACCGATGGCAACGCAACGGCGTGGACGTCCCCGGCGCGAACTCGAGCACGCTGAGCTTGCAATCGGTGAGCCAAGCCGCCGCTGGCGCGTACACCTGCATCGCGACCGGACCGTGCGGGAGCACCACCAGCGCACCCGCAGAGCTGATCGTGCGCACCGCTCCCGCGGTGCTCGGCCAACCGCAGAGCCAGACCGGGACGATCGGCGGGGCCGTGGTGCTCGGCATGCAGATCGTGCCGGACCCCACCGCGGCGTTCCAGTGGAGCCGCAACGGCGCTGAACTTTCGGACGGGCCGGGCATCTCGGGCGCCGCGACTTCCTCGCTTTCGCTCACGAACCTCAGCCTGGAAAGTGAGGGCACCTACACCTGCGCCGTGACGGTCGCCTGCGGAAGCGTCGTGAGCCAGCGCGCCGTGCTGAGTCTTGCAGACTGCCCGCGCTCGTGGTCAAACCTCGGCGGCGGGCCCTTCGGCAATCGCGCGAACATGGCGCAGGCCTACTCGCCGGTCAACGGTGGCACGCTCTGCTTCGGCGGCGTGATCGACGGAGACCTGATGACAGGTGACACTTGGTTGCTGACCGGCAACTCTTGGGGTCAGATCTCTGACTCCGGCCCTCCCGCCCGCTACATCGCGGCGATGTGCGAACTCCCGAGCGGCCACGTGCTGCTCTTCGGCGGACAGTCGGCGTACCAGACGCTCGCGACCACCCTCGGCGACACATGGGAATGGGACGGACAGACGTGGTCGCGCGTGGCCACCGCTGGCCCCGCGCCGCGCGCCGGCCACTCGATGGTCTACGACTCGGCGCGCGGGCGCGTCGTGCTCTTCGGCGGGCTTGGCGCAACCGGGAATCTTTACCGCGACACGTGGGAATGGGGCAACGGCCAGTGGACGCGCGTCGCGGACGCTGGGCCCACGCCGCGCTTCGGGCAGGCGATGGCGTTTGATCCCGTGTCACGCGAGATGATCATGTTCGGCGGCTTCGGCGCGGCAGGCTTGCGACCGGAACCTGGGCGTGGAACGGTCAGTCCTGGCGGCTCGCCGCGACGACCGGAGTTGTTCCTCGCCATTACCCGAACATGACCTTCGACGCCAGCGCGGGCCGCGTGCTGCTCTTCGGCGGTTTCGAGGGCGGCGCGAATGTGAAGAACGACTCGTACTACTGGTCCGGCACCGGCTGGAACCAAACCGGTGTGACGAGCCCTCCGGCGCACCGCTGGCTGCACGGGATGAGCTACGACCGCACGACCCACGCGGTCGTGGTGACCGCCGGCTGGGGGCTCGGCAACGCGCCGCTCGCGGACACCAACGCGTTCTCGAGTCTTCCGTTCCGACTCGCGGGGCCGTACGACACGCTCGTCGCGATCGGCGAAGCGACCACGTTCAACGTCTCAACCCCCGATCAGGGCGCAACCTTCCGCTGGCGGAAGCAGGGAGCGCCGCTTGTTGACGACGGTCGAGTTGTCGGCGCCGAAACCGCAACGCTCACCATCGCCGACGCGACGTGGTCCGACGTCGGGCGGTACGACTGCATCGTCAGCACCCCCTGCGGCGCTCTCACGACCGCGCCGGCCACCCTCGACATCCTCACCTGCGAACCCGCGTGGAGCAATCAGGGGCCCGCCGACTTCGGCAAACGATGGGTGCACGCGCAGGCCTACTCCCAGATCAACAGCGGCACGCTCGTCTTCGGCGGGCGAAACGCCGACGGCGAGCCTCTCGGCGACACCTGGCTCGGCGGCCCCAACGGTTGGGCTCGCGTCGCCCTCACCGGACCATCGTCGCGCAGCGACCACGCGATGGCCGACCTTGGGAACGGCCGCGTGCTTCTCTTCGGCGGCTCATCCACGCCCGGGAACGCAGCGACCGTGCTCGGCGACACCTGGGAGTGGAACGGCGCGCAGTGGAACCTCCGCGCCGTTGTCGGTCCTCCGCCACGCCTCGGGCACACGCTCGTGCGCGACTCGCTCCGCGATCGCCTCGTGCTCTTCGGCGGCATCGGTGCCGACGGCTCTCCCATGAACGACACTTGGGAATGGAACGGCGCCGCGTGGAGCCTCGCGTCTACAACCGGCCCGAGCCCGCGGTTCGCGCACGCGTCCGCCTTCGATCAGCTCCGGGGCCAGACGCTCGTGATGGGCGGCTACGGCGCGGCGGGAAGAAGCAGCGAAACTTGGGCCTGGAACGGTGCCACATGGCGGCTCGCCGCGAGCACCGGCTTTCAACCGACCTTCTACGCCGCCGCGGCGTTCGATCCCCGCAGCGGTCGCGTGTTCATGTTCGGCGGCTGGACCGCTGATGGCCTGGTCGACACGCTGGTCAGTTGGAACGGCTCGGCGTGGAGAAACGAACCGATCCCCGACGCCCCGATCGGACGCTGGACCCACGCGGCGAGTTTCGACGCGACCTTCGGTGCCATCGTGATAACCGGCGGCGCTTCGCTCGACGTCGGAGCGCTCGACCAGTTCGCCGCGCTCTCCGGTCCCGCGGACGCCACTCTTGTCGCCGGTGGCACCGCCGCGTTCTCGGTGCTCTCCTCGCAGTTCGACGTCGCGTACCAGTGGCGGAAGGAAGGGGTGACGTTGCTCGACGGCGGCCGGTTCTCCGGCGCAACATCCCCGATGCTCACGATCGCCGGTCTCCAGCCTTCAGATGCCGGGTTCTACTCGTGCGAGATCACGAACGAATGCGGTGGCAACCCGAGTCGCTCTGCGGAACTGAGTTGCCGGGCCAGCGTGACCGTGCAGCCACGGGGCGGTGTTGCCATGTCCGGCGCGCAGTTCACGCTTGAACCCTCGGTCGTCACCACCGGAACAAACTCTTTCAGGTGGCGCAAAGACGGTGTTCAGCTTTTCAACAGCCCTGTCTACTCCGGCGTCACGACCCCGGCGCTCACGATCAACGCGCAGGACCCGACGCAGTCGGGCGTGTACACGCTTGTCATCACAAGTGCGTGCGGCCTCACGACCACGCGCCCGGCTGAGGTGCTCGTGCTCTGCACCGCCGACTTCAACAGCGACGGCAGCGTCGACGGCGACGACGCCATCGCTTTCTTCGTCGACTGGGATGCCGGTGACGCGGCGGGGGATGTCAATGCCGACGGGAGCGTCGACGGCGACGACGTCATCTGGTTCTTCGGCCGCTGGGATGTTGGGTGTTGACGGACGCGGTGTCGCGGATCTCGGTTGTGCGCTCCTCTGTCGCGCGGTAACCTCTGCGACATGCGATCCGCTGGCCGACAAGCCGAGCAACAAGCCCGATCCCGCCGCGCGCCGGGCTTCACGCTCATCGAGTTGCTGGTGGTCATCGCGATCATCGCGGTGTTGGTCTCCTTGCTCCTGCCCTCGCTCGCGAAGTCGCGAAGAGCCGCGCGTCAGACGGTCTGCCTCTCCCAGGTGCGCCAGCTCGTGACCTCGCTGCAGCTCTACGGCAACGACTTCAAGGACCGCTGCTTCCAGTACAACACCGAGAACATCTACCTGCAGGCGCTGAGCGAGTACCACTCGAACATCGAGACCCTTCGGTACTGCCCGGACGCCAAGTTCAAGCAGGACAGAGTGAACGACGGCAGCATGGGCACCGCGCGGATCGGCTGGTACCTCTACGGCCAGGACGGCAGCTACACCTTCAACGGATTCCTCTACGCCCCGTACCGCAACGACCCCATGCCCACCTTCTGCAGCCGCGAGCCGTACCCCCGCGCGTGGTGGCAGACCCTGAGCAAGTTCGACTTCCCCAGCATGGTGCCCACCTTCGGCGACGGCATCTGGGTCGACGCCTGGCCCGTGCCGCTCGACACCGTGCCGACGAATCTCGAGACCGGCTGGCGCAACCCGGGCGCCGAGTTCCCGTACCACATGGGACGCTTCTGCATCGCCCGCCACATGCGAGCGGTCAACCTCTCGTTCGCCGACGGCCACGCCGCTATCGTGCCCCTTCGCTCGCTCTGGAATCAGCAGTGGTCGCGCACCTTCCGAAGAACCGGGGATCGACCCGGTCTCTGAGTCCCTTCGCAGATCAAGGACTTCTCCTCTCCCCGTCTCGGTGCGGAGACACGGGCCCCGTCCATACCCTTTCTTGATGGTGTCGCTCCGCACGCGGGTGCTCTCGCACGAACTCATGGACTCGCCGGATCTGCCCAGACCCGACGTCGACGCTGCGCTCCGCGGCCTCGCGCGATTGAACCGACTCTCCAACGCGCCCGGCATCCTCTGGCGCGCGATCAAGCCCTTCACCCGCCCGGGCGACCGCGTCTCCCTCCTCGACATCGCCACCGGCAGCGGCGACGTTCCCATCGCTGTCGCGCGCCGCGCCGCGCGGAGCGGAGTCGTCATCGACCTCTCCCTCGCGGACCTCCGGCCCGAAATGCGGGCCGCCGCGGCCCAGAACGCGGCTTCCGCAAACATCCCCGCACGAACGCTGGCTTTCGACGCCGTCCGTGATGCGATCCCCGAGAGTTGCGACTTCATCACGGCTTCGCTGTTCACCCATCATCTTTCCGATGACGAGGTCGTTGCTCTCCTCCGCTCCGCGGCATCCGCCGCGCGCAAGGCCCTGGTGGTCAGCGATCTCTCCCGCAGCACGCCAAACCTCGCGATGGTCTGGTTGACCAGCCGACTCGTCACCCGCAGCCACGTGGTGCACACCGACGGCCCGCTCTCCGTGCGGGCCGCGTTCACCCCGAAAGAGTTCGCAAGTCTCGCCGAGAAGGCCGGGCTCCGCGGCGGCCGCATCCGCGGTGCGCCCCCGTGCCGATTCGTGTACGTCTGGAGCCCCGGCGCATGAACGCTCCTGAGCGTTGGGACGTTGTCGTCATCGGTGCCGGCCCCGCAGGGTCGTGCGCCGCGTGGAGCGCCGCGCAGGCGGGCCTGAACACCCTCCTCGTTGAGCGCGCTGTGTTCCCCCGCGAGAAAGTTTGCGGCTGTTGTCTGAACCCCGCAGTCCTCGGTGAGATCGCCCGCATGGGACTCACCGATTCCCTCGAAGAAATCGGTGCTATCCCACTCGAAACGCTCGAACTCGTCCGCGGCAGAGAGTCCGCCCGCCTCCGCATCCCACGCGGAGCCGCGGTGTCGAGGTCCGTGCTCGACACCCTGCTGGCGAACGCCGCATGTTCGCGTGGCGCAACCCTCCTCGCGCCCGCGCACGCGCGCGTGGGCGAGAGAGACGCCCGCGGCGACCGAACGGTTGCGATCACGACTCCATCCGGAGTATCCGTCGTCGCCGCGCGAGCCGTGATCGTCGCGGACGGTCTCGCCGGCTCATCGCTCGCGGCTATCCCGGGTGCAGAGGTGATCGAATCGCCATCGTCTGCCATCGGCCTTGGCGCGAGACTCGAGTGCCCCCTCGAACCTGGCGTCATCCACATGCACCTCCTCCCGGGCGGCTACCTCGGCCTTGTCGCTCTGCCCGGCGGAGTCGTCGATGTCGCGGCGTGCGTGCAGCCGCGTTCACTCCGCGACGCGGGCGGCCCCGGCGCGTGGACGAGCCGCGCCTGCGGGGGCGGCAATCCCGCGCTGACCGAAGCACTCGCGGCCGCTCGCTGGACGGGAACGCCCCGGCTGACCCGACGCCGTGCACACATCGAGCTCCCTGGTATCCTCGTCGCCGGCGACTCCGCGGGATACGTGGAGCCCTTCACCGGCGAAGGAATCTCGTGGGCCATGCACGCGGGGCTCGCCGCCGGGGCCGCCGCGTCACGCCTCTGCAACGGCAACTTCCGTGAGGGCGAGTGGCGACAGTGGTGGGGGAGGGAACTCGGTCCGCGCCGCGCCGCGTGCGCCGCAGTTCGTTCCACGCTCCGACAACCGCTTCTCGCTCGCGGGATCGTCGGGCTCGCTTCAGCTTGGCCCGGGATCGGCGCGATGGTTGCCGGACGCTTCGGCGCTCCTTGGCGCGCTGGGGTTCCGGCGTGATGAACACCCCCAGACTCCTCGGCCTCGGCACCGCGGTTCCCGCGGGAACCATGACCCAGGCCAACGCCGCGGCATACGCCGCGACACGCGCATCCGGCGGCGATGCCGAGCGTGCGATGCTCGCGCGGATCTACCGCAACACCACGGTTGGCTCGAGGGCGAGCGTCCTCTTCGACGCGGCCGCACCGGACTCGTCCACAATGGCGTTCTTTGAGTGCGAACCCAATCCGCTCGGCCCGACCACCGCCGAACGTATGAGGCGGTTCGAGCGCGAAGCGCCGCTGCTCGCCCACGACGCCGCGCTGAAAGCACTCTCCGACGCGAGACTCCCGGCATCCCTCGTGACGCACCTCGTCACCGTTTCGTGCACCGGGATGTCCGCCCCCGGCGTCGACTGCGCACTCGTCGCGTCGCTGGGACTTCGGCCCGACGTGTTAAGAACCAACATCGGCTTCATGGGCTGCTACGGCGCGATCGTCGGCCTCCGAACCGCGTCAGCGATCGCCGCCGCCGACCCCTGCGCGAGGGTGCTGCTCGTCTGCGTCGAACTCTGCTCGCTCCACTACCAACCCCTCGGCCGCGGCGATCAGGCCGTCGCCAACGCGCTCTTCTCCGACGGTGCCGCGGCAGCAGTCATCGCCTCCGACGGTCCCGGCGCTCGACTTCTCGGCGCGGCATCGCTGCTGTTCCCCGATACCGCCGGCTGCATGTCCTGGCGCATGGGCGATCACGGGTGCGCGATGACGCTGGCCCCCGAAGTGCCGCGACTCATCCGCGAACACCTCGGCCCGTGGCTCCGCGCATCGCTCGAGTCTCGTGGCCTCAGCGTCCCCGCCGTCCGCGGCTGGGCCATCCACCCCGGTGGCCCGCGCGTGCTCGACGCCGTCCAAGCCGGGCTCGATCTCCGAGCAAGCGACCTCGACGCGTCGCGCAGCGTCCTCGCGCGTCACGGCAACATGTCTTCGGGAACCGTGCTCTTCGTGCTCGAGGAACTGATCCGCTCGGCCTCAGCGCCGTGGCCGTCGGTGCTCCTCGCGTTCGGTCCCGGCCTCTGCGCGGAGATGTTCGTGCTCGGCGGGCCTAGCAGTTCTGGTCCCACCGGCTGAAGAAGAAGATCACATCGTCGCCATCAGTCCCGCCGTCCTGGGTGAGGTCGGCCCCGGTGTCGTTCGCGTCCCAGGCCTCGAAGAACGCGATCACGTCGTCGCCGTCCACCGCGTTGTTCAGGTCGTAGTCCCCCACGCACGCGTTCTTCATCATCACGATGACATCCGCGATCTCATCGATCAACGCGAGGTCGACATCGCCGTCGTTGTCGAAGTCCGCCGGGAGCGCGCACGACGCGTTGCCCGGCGCCTGCCACTCGCGCTCGAGCGTAAAAGTGCCGCCCCCGTCGTTGCGGTACATCCGCCAGATCGCCGCGCCGAACGACGCGAGAATCCAATCGAGATCACCGTCCCCGTCAAGATCGGCGAGATCGGTCGAGACCACCGACGCCGGCAGGCTCTTCACGATCGGTGCGCCCAATGCTCCGTTCCCATCCCCGAACATCATGCAC
Source organism: Phycisphaerales bacterium (assembly GCA_049317625.1). GTDB lineage: Bacteria > Planctomycetota > Phycisphaerae > Phycisphaerales > UBA1924 > JBEIUO01. Next base: position 3,902 of record JBMOHX010000062.1, on the reverse strand, counting down.
CCATTCGAGGTCGCGGCGTTGCCCGCGGAAATGTCCATGTTGCCGTCGCCGTTCACGTCCCCGGCAACCAGCACCCACGGTGCGCCCCCCGCGTTGCGAGAGGAGATCTGGGTGAACGTCCCGTTCCCGTTCCCGCGCAGCACGTTGATGGTCCTCGACGCCTCACCAGCGACGACGAGGTCCATGATCCCGTCGTTGTTCATCTCCGCCGCGGTCATCCCATACTCCGCGTTGACGCCGCCCTCGAAGAACGTCGGCGCCGCAAACGTGCCGTTCCCGTTGTTCCGCAGGAACACGATGTTGTTCGAGTTCGCCTGCGCGCAGGTGATATCCATGTCACCGTCGCCGTCGGCATCCAGAATGCCGAACCCGCGCGGGTAACCGCCGACGTTGATGTACAACGGCGGATCAAACGTCCCGTCGCCGTTCCCGAAGAGCACCGTGAGCTTCGCCTCCGCCGCCGCCGACGTCACGATGTCGACGAAGCCGTCGCCGTTGAAGTCCGCCGGCTCGTTCGGGCTCGATTCAAGAGCAATCGGGCTGTACGGTGTCAGCAACGGCCCGAAGAGCCCGCTCCCGTCCCCGCGATTCAGCATGACTCGCGCGTCCGAGGAAACCTCGTTGATCGTCGTGAGATCCGCCCAGCCGTCAAGATTCAGATCGCAAGCCAGCCCGCCATACAAGCGAGTCTGCGCGCCGCTCGCGTCGCGGTTGGAAACCACCGCCTGCTGACGGAAGAACCGTGTCGACGGGCGAACCGCCGTCATGAACGTCACCGTGTACCCCGCTGATCGCAGCGCCACCCCGTCCGCGCCACGAAGGTTCCGCGACATCACCAGCATCACCATCTCGCCCGCCGCCAGCGGCCGCGTCGGCGTCAGGGTCACCGTGCGATTGCCGTTCGACAGCGTCAGCGGGCCCACCACGGGCCCAGACCACCGCGCGAACGCCCCGAAGTTCGGCGCGACAAGCGTCGCCGGATCAACCGCGCGATCAAACGTCACCGAGATCGCCGCGCCAGTGGAGACACCCGTCGCGTTCAGCCGCGGCGTCGTCGAGACCACCTGCATCTGCGCGAAAGCGCCCGCTGTCACAGAGAGAAACGCGAGAGACGCAAGAGCCTGCTTGTACATGGTGCACCCCGTTCGCCGCGCTCCCCACACAACCCGCGCGGACTGGAACGCAGCGTACCAAGAGACCTCCGCTCCGCAACCCCGCGTAGCCGTCTTCACACGACGCTATCGCACACGCCCGACGGGCTTTCATGGACGGCGACGCAACACCATCGGCTTGTCCCATAGTTCCGGCTTTCCGACAGCCCGGCCCAGCAGCTCCGTCATGTGCTCCGGATTCTGGACAATCCACTGGCCCTGTTCCGTCGGCAGCGGCGGTACCTCGCTCGTGTCGTACGGGATCCGAATCGACGCGATCCACACGAGCTGCGCCTTGAGCATGCTGCACGTCAACGTGTCGCCGTCACGCTCTACGCGCACCACCCGGTGCACCGGCAGATAGTCACCGGCGACCTTCTCCTTCGGGCTGGGTTCAAAGGCCAGAAACGTCGTGCCTGCGATCCGCAGCAGCACACCGTCGTACGCAAGGTGCAACTCCGGTTCCACCGCCTCCTTCGGGACATCAATCGTAAAGGAGTACGCTGGCACCTTCGACTTCGTCGGGTTCGCGCCCGCACCGTTAAACTGCCCGAGCTTCCCACCCGTGACAATCGCCTCACGCTTCGAAACGATCACCGAGACTTCAACGGACTTGTCCCCCTCTGTTCCTCGTTCGGGCGCGTTGAAAGTCCACGCGCCCTCCAGCCGCTCATCGGCCGTGAGCAGCTCCTGCCGATACGCCGGGGCCTGATCGACGCACCCAGGGGCGAACAGCGCCGCCGCAAGAACGAACCACGCGCACCGCCTGTACTTCATACGAGCTTCCTTCCTTTCATCGCACCGGCGGCAAGCCCTCGCGCGGACGCGCGAGAACCGCCCGCGTGTACATCAACGTGAACCCCGCCCGCCGCGCGTTCCTCTCGGTCGCGACACCCGGGCGTGAACTGATCGTGGCAATCGTGCACCCCAGCTCCGCCGCCTTCTGCAACCTCGCCGCGATCAACGCAGCCTGAATCCCCCGGCCCCGATACGCGGCAGCAACGCTCAACGAAAACAGCGTCGCCGACTTCCGACCGCCGATCTCCGAACACTCGTACAGCCCCGCGCCCACCACCCGCCCCGCGGCCACCGCCGCGAACGCGCCCGCCCGCGGGTGCCGCGCGCACCGCGCCGTCAGCTCGATCGCACTCGCCGTCGGCGCTCCGTCGTCGCAGAACCCCGCGGTGATCGCCCCCGCGACCTCCTCCAACGCCGCCATGTCGTCCCGTGCGATCTCCACCACCGTCACGCCATCGATCCCCGCACGCTCAAACCGATCCGCCGCGGCGAGCGGTCGCGCCAACACGTTCTCATAGTCCCGCAGCACAAACCCGCGGCTCGCGGCCACCTCCAGCAGCGAAGGGTCCGCGTAAGGACACGCCTCAATGCGAGCATCCGCCCCCGCTGATTCATGGAACTCAATGACGCGATCAATCGCTGAAGGAGGAACCCGCCCCCACATCCCCAACCCCGCCGCGGTATTGATCCAGTCTCCCGGCCTCCCCGAGCAGATGCTGCCACCGCCCTCGTCGGTCTCCAACACAACCGCCCGATCCGCCACTTCAACCAACGACAACGCCAGCCGGTGTTCTTCAAAGGCCGCCAGCGCCGCGGGATCGTTCATGTCGAATCCTAGGAGTACGGCCGCCTCAGCAGCGCGACACCCCGCTTCATGCACGCATCCGCCACCCCCGCCTCCTTGCCCATTCCCCATGCAAACTGTTACCCTCTCCCCTCCGCCTCACCCCGCCCAGCGCCCAAAAGGACCGCCATGAAAACCACCCACCTCCTCCTCGCCACCGCCGGAACGCTCGCGGCATCTCTCGGCGCCGTGGCCCAGAACACCACACCCACGAACAAGCCCGCCCCCGCGCAACAGCCGGAAGAACCCAAAGTGAAGGCCACGACACCCGAGCTCCACGAGGGCACCCAGAAGCGCCACGAACGGTTCAACGAGATCTCCAAGGAAGGCAAGGCCAAGCTCGTCTTCGTCGGCGACTCGATCACCGAAGCCTGGGAAGGCCCGGGACGCGACACCTGGAACTCCCGCTACGCCAACCGCAACGCCGCCAACTTCGGCATCAGCGGCGACCGCACCGAGCACGTCCTCTGGCGCCTCGACAACGGCAACTTCGACGGCCTCTCCCCCGACCTCGTCGTCATCATGATCGGCACCAACAACACCGGCCACCGAGAGGACAAGGCTGAGGAAACCGCCGCGGGCATCAAGGCGATCATCGGCCGCATCACCAAGAAGTGCCCGAAAACCAAGGTCCTCCTCCTCGGCATCTTCCCCCGCGGCGAGACCGTCGATCACCCCCAACGCAAACTCAACGTCGCGATCAACGAGATCATCAAGGGCTACGCGGACAACACCCAGGTCTTCTACAAGGACGTCGGCAAGGCCTTCTTCAACGACAAGGGCGAACTCACCAAAGACATCATGCCCGACTACCTCCACCTCACGCCAGAAGGCTACAAGCGCTGGGCCGACGCAATCGAGGAAGACATCGCAAAGCTCCTAGGCGAAACGAAGGACAAGTCTCCCAACCCCGACCCCACCGCCAAGCCTAAGTAGCCCGAGCCCCATCACCCCATATTCCTGATCTCCCTCGCTATTCCCTTTGGCGTATGGCCCATGGCCTTCCCCCCAGCCAACCGGTCTACTCCGGCTCCTCCTGCTTTGACATCCGTTCACTAGAGCGGCTTCATCCCAAATCCAGCGCATGTACGGCGCAGGTTCGGTTGCGC
>JBMOHX010000061.1:0-14034 GCA_049317625.1 Phycisphaerales bacterium | reverse complement strand
TGAACGGCGGCCTGCCGATCAGCTCCGGCGGCAACGTCGGCACGGGCTCGGCCTCGACGCGCTTGCTCGCGGGCCGTCCGACCTTTACGTATACCTTTGCCAACTCGTTCCTCTGGGGCGGCTCGGTGACGATTAACGGCACGCTCCGCGAAGTGAACACCGGCACGTTCGCGAGCGAGGCCCGCATCCGTGCGATCAGCCCGTCCAACGGTGAGAGCACCGGCGTTGATATCCAGCCCTTCACCAGCACCGGCTTCACCAGCACCGTGACCGCCACCAACGTGAACCGTCTCATCGGCGGCTTCACGGGCACTCCGTTCAACGTCGGCGGCCAGACCTGGACGTTCTCGATGTACGAGTCGTTCAACGACAGCGGCGAGGATGCGCAGTGGGACGGCCTCAGCATCCGCTTCGATCCGTACGTTCCCCCGACTCCCCCGGCCTGCATCAACCTCGGCACCTGGAACGCCACCCAGATCGACACGCTGAACTCCGGCACGGTCAACCCCGGCACCGACACGGAGATCGCTCTCTACGACTCCAACGGCATCCTGCTCGGTAGCAACGACGACCACGGCACCGCCGCGACGTCCTTCAACTTCAACAGCCTCCTCGGCGGGCTCTCCCTCACCAACAACGCCGTCTACTACGTCGCGGTCGGTGGGTTCAACTCCGTCTTCGCGAACGGCTTCTCCGCCGTCGGCGGCACTGCTCTGGGCGACTACCGCCTGAACATCAACGGCGTTCAGGGCGTGGCCAACGGCACCCTCGCCGCGGCCTCCATGAACTGGTACTGCTTCACGGTCCCGACTCCCTCGGCCCTTGCCCTCCTGGGCCTGGGTGGGGTGGTCGCTGGTCGCCGTCGTCGCTAAGACGAGACTGTTCGACTTGATTCGAATCAAGAACCCCCGCTGAGAGGCGGGGGTTCTTTGTTTGGTGAAGGCTGAAGACAAGGCACCAGAGCTTGCGCTCCGGGCTCTTTTCCGGTGCTTGCGCACCGGGTTCCCTTGAGAGGAATGCGGGTCAGCAGCCCGCGTCCCAAGCCCCGAAGAACGCGATGATGTCGTCGCCGTCGGTGCCGCCGTCGCCGTTGTAGTCCGCGTTGCTCACGTCCCAGTCGGCGAAGTAGGCGATCACGTCGTCGCTGTCGACGCCGCCGTCGTAGTTCCAGTCGGCGACGCAGAACCCGTTGGGTTCGTAGAACACCGTCACGCTCCCGCTCCACACCGACTCGACGCCGCTCGCGTTGTCGTCGAAGCCCTCGAAGAGCTCGAGGGTGAGGAGTCCGTCGCGCAGCTCGAGGCCGTTGGCCAGGGTCGTGAAGAGCAGACGGCCGTTCAGGGGACCGCCGGTGATCGACAGCGGCGTGGTCTGGCTCGATGCCGTCGCGCCCGCGAAGAAGTCGCAGGCGAAGGGGCGAACGTCCAACGCGCGGGTCGGGTCGGTCGCGGTGAGCGCGATCGTGGACTCGCTCGCGCGGCTGGCGCCCGTCGTTGTCACCGACACGTTCCACGACACCGCGGTCACCCGCGCGCCCGGCGCGGCTTGAAGCGTGATCGACGTGTTCCCCGCGGCGCCCGCGGTCCCCACACTCTGGCCCGCGGCAAGGTCGAAGACAACCGACTGCGCGTGGGCACCGCTCGCAACCGCGGCGATCACAAGTGCTGAAGCGATTCTGGCGTTCATGGCGGCGCTCCTTGTGTTCACGGGTCCACCCTGAAGTTTCGCATCATCGCCATGTCCTCGTGCTCGAGGATGTGGCAGTGGTACACGAAGAGCCCCGGGTGCTTGTCGCGCTTCACCAGCACGCGCACCGTCTCGCCCGGCATCAGCAGGAACGTGTCCTTCCAGCCGCCGTCGATCAGGCCGTCGCGCACCGTGTTGTAGTTGTTCAGCCCCGCCGCGTTCACCGAGCGGGAGATGATCTGGAACTGCGGCCCGTGCAGGTGCATCGGGTGCGGCATCTGCGGGTTCCCGGTGAAGTTCGTGAACTCCAGCAGGTACAGATCCCCGAGACGGAAGATCTCGTCGGTCGCGACATTCTCCATCTCGAACATCCGGTTGTTCATCATGAACATGCCCATCGCGAAGTTGATCGCGATGACGCGCGGCGCGGTGGGGTTCACCGCGTCTGCGAGGTTGTACGGCGTGAAAGGCGCGAGGGTCGTCGGGAGCGTGATCGGGTAGTCGAAGGCGTGAGCAACGTTCAGCGTGAGCACATCGAACGCGGCGCCGTGCGGGTAGATCGAGCTTCCCGCGGGACCGCCGGGCGTCCATGCGAGACTCTGCAGTTTCAACTGCGAGCCGACGCTCTTGCCGCGGAGATCGACCCAGAGATCAACGCGCTCGCCGGGAGAGAGCATGATGTACGGCTTGGTGACCGGGGCGGGGAGCAGGCCGCCGTCGACCGCGATCGCCGTCATCGGCGTGCCATCGGAGAACGCCAGCTTGCACGTGCGGGCGTTGCACCCGTTGAGCACGCGGAACCGGTAGACGCAGTTCGCGACCGACCACGCCGCGTTGGGCTGGCCGTTCACGAAGATGGTGTTGCCGAGGAACCCCGAGTTGGTCATCGGGGTGTAGGCGAACTGATTCGCCGCGTTGAACGTGCGGTCTTGGATGATCAGCGGCTTGTCGTACGAGCCCCGCGGCAGGTCGAGCGCGTCCTCGATGCAGTCTTCCACGATGAACATGCCGGTCAGGCCCTTCATCACCTGGAAGCCGGTCCGCATGTCGGGGTGCGGGTGGAACCAGTACGTCCCCGCGCGGTTCTGCACCTCGAACTCGTACAAGTACGACTGCCCGGGCAGGAAGGCGTCGCGCGGGTGCCCGTCCATGGCCTCGGGGACATCCAGCCCGTGCCAATGCACCACCGACTCCTCGGGGAGCTCGTTCCGCACGTTGATCCGCACGCGCTGACCCTGCTTCACGCGGATGATCGGGCCGAGATAGTTGTTGGGCAGGTTCGTCACCGAGCCCGCGGGGCCCTTGAGCAGCGTCGGCTCGAAGCGCCAGACCGTGGTGGGATCGCCCGCGTTGTACGGGATCGACGCCACCCGCATCGGCATGTCGATCTCGACGGTCGGGAGAAGCGAGGGCCGCGTCGGTGGATCGGCCAGCAGTGATCGCGGCAGCGCCATCATCCCCGCGGCGGCCGCACCCCCCGCGGCCAGCCGAAGAAACTCCCGCCGGTCGAAACCGCCGTTTGACGCATCAGGTGTCGTCGCCATTCCAATCTCCGCGGCCCGGGCCGTGCATTGGATACTACTGCACGCCCTTGATTCGGGCGAGCGACGGCGACGGATTTGCTCGCGGCACTCGGTTTTGGGACCGGGTGCAGGTGAGTTTGAGCCCGCCGGGGCACACACCGACCCCGGGCGATCTGTCAGGCACAGCCGCCGCACCGCGCGATCAACGGGGGATGGTGCCCAAGCCCCGTGAGGGCACCGCCGGGGAGGTGCATGCGAAGCCGGTGAAGCTCGTTATGCAGCACTTCGCGGTAGTGCGCCAGCCGGTGCGAGGGGTCGTCCAACGTGCCGCCGAACGAGCGGGTGAGGTCCTTGTAGATGAGGCGAACCGGCAGTTCGCTGACGCGAAGCCGGGCCGCCGCGGCCTGAGCCCAGAGTTGCATCGGGAAGGCGTACCCGTCTTCGGAGAGGTCCAGCCGCGCGAGCGCGTCGACGCGGTGGGCCTTGAAACCGCAGAACGAGTCGGTCATCGCGATTCCCAATGCCGGGCCGAGCCGCTCGTTGATCTCGCGCGTCATGAGTTCGTTGATCCGCCGGCGGTCCAGCGGTGGTGTGTCGTTCGCGGAGTCCGGCGCGAGGTAGCGCGAGCCGCTCACGATGTCCGCCTCGTCCCGCGCCGCGGCTTCGACGAAGCGAGGGATCTCCGCGGGTTCGTGCTGCTCGTCGCAGTCCATGGTGACCAGCAGGTCGTACCGCGAGTCCACCGCGAAGGAGAACGAGTCGCGGATGGACCTTCCGTATCCGAAGTTCCGGGCGTGCCGGATGACCGCGATGCCGGTTTCGGCCGCGAGGGCCGCCGCGGTGCCGTCCGTCGAGCCGTCATCGACCACGAGGATGTCCGCGGCGTACTCGCGCACAGCGCGAAGCACCCCCGTCACGTAGCGTGCTTCGTTGAACACCGGGATCGCGATGAGCGTTCGCAACGAAGGTCTCCGGTCTCTCGCGGTGCGCGCTTTCGAGGGCAACCGGGAGAGCTGGGCGTGTTGCGGCGAAGGGCCGCCGCGGGTCATTCGAGCTTTGCGAACGTCTCCGCTTTCTGACGGAGCCGTTCGAGATCCGAGCGGCGTGCCTTGATGAGCGAGCGCCAACCCGCGGCGTACGACCGACCGGGCTCCGCGATCGCGGGCTCACCCGGGGGGAGCGTCTTCAACATCTCCGGCGTTTCGCGGATCAGCCGCTCGGCCCCGGAGAGTTGATTCTGCGCCAGTTCGGCCCTCTGTAGACTGCGGTCCGCCGCGGACCTGTAGGTTTGAGCAGAGATCTGATGCTGCTCGGGGTCGGGAAGGTTCAGCTCTTTTTCCATGAGATCGAGCAGGGCCCGTGTGCCGGTCAGAATTTCCTTCACCGCGTCGGCGACCTCCTGCTTCCCGGCCAGTACCTCGGAATCTTCGACGACCTTCACCGATTGGATTCCCATGGCTCTCAGAATGGACCTCGGGTCCTCGCAGGGTTGCAGGCTCAGCCGGTTGATCGCCGCGCGATCGAAAGCGACGCCCCGGTCGCCGAGCACCTGCACCCCGTCGGCGGGCGAGGTCTCCGGAGGCAGGCCCGAAAGGTCGATCAGGTGACCATCGGGCGCGAGGAAGGCCTTTCCGCTGGCGGCGAAGAGCACCGCTCCGAGCCCCGGGTCTAACCCGCGGGCTTTGAGGCCGGTTGCCATCCACTCTGCGAGCTCGGTGGCGATGACCTCCGAGGCGGCGTCCGGCTTTCCGGAGCTGATGGAGAGGTCGGCGCTGGTCTCGAACCTGACGTCCTCGCCGATGCACGCGCCGTCGGCGAGCAGAGCGAGGGCGAGGCACGCGGGGGCGTTCGCCGCGCCGCGTGCGGGCGGGCTCACACGGACAAGCAGCTTGCAGGAGCGCGACTTGGCGATGCGGACCCACTCATGGGCGACTTTGGGGTCCGCGGCGGCCGCGGAGAGCTCCACAAGCGCCCAGGCGTCCTGGGCGGTCGCGAGCTCCAGCGCTTCCGAGAGCCCGCGGGCCGAAGCTACGGTGTCGAGGTCTCCCTTGACGGTTGTCTTGAACGCCCGGGCCGGGCGGCTTGTGTCCTGTCCGTGCGCGGTCGACGCGCCCGCCAGGAGCACCACGATCAGTACTTTCCCGTTCATGTCCCCGTCCCCCCAATACAGACCGATCGTTAGAGCGTGAGTGTCTTGCCGAACTCGCCCTGCTCGAAGACGTGCGCGTGGTCCGCGTCGGGCGACAGACGCAGCACCTGGCCAGGGGCGAGCCCCGCGCGAGCCGGGAGACGCGCGACCGCGTGCAAGCACGTCGGCGTCGAGAAGGACACGTCCATCGCGTCGCCCAAAGGCTCGACGACCTTCACCGTGACCGACACCTGCCCGTCCGCGGCTTCGCGCAGGTTCGTGGGCCTCATGCCGAGCACCACGGGTTTGTTCGCGTGGGCGCGGAGCGCCTGGGCCCTTGCTCCGTGGAAGACGACCCTCATCCCGCCGCCCCCGGATTCCTCCGTGAAGACCGCGCGGTCGCCCTCGATGGCGACGGCGCCGTCGAAGAAGTTCATGGGCGGGGTGCCGATGAAGCCGGCGACGAAGCGGTTCGCGGGGCGCTGGTACACGGTGAGGGGCGCATCGGCTTGCTGGATGAGGCCGTTGCTCATCACCACGATCCGGTCGCCGAGGGTCATCGCCTCTTCCTGGTCGTGGGTGACGTAGATCGTCGTGGTCTTGAGGCGCTGGTGCATCGACTTCAGCTCGGCGCGTGTGGTCACGCGGAGTTTGGCGTCGAGGTTCGAGAGCGGCTCATCGAAGAGGAAGGCCTTGGGCTCGCGCACGATGGCGCGGCCAACGGCGACACGCTGCTTCTGGCCGCCGCTGAGCTCCTTGGGCTTGCGCTCGAGGAGCGCCTCGATGCCCAGGGTCTTGGCGGTCTCGCGGACGCGCCGGTCGATCTGCTCGGTGGGCAGGCCCCGGAGCTTGAGCGCGAAGGCCATGTTCTTGTACACCGTCATGTGCGGGTAGAGCGCGTAGTTCTGAAAGACCATCGCGATATCGCGGTCCTTCGGGTGCACGTCGTTCACGACGCGCTCGCCGATGGCGATCAGCCCGTCGCTCACGTCCTCGAGCCCCGCGATCATCCGCAGCGTCGTCGACTTGCCGCACCCCGATGGGCCAACGAGGACGACGAACTCGCCGTCGCGGATATCGAGATTCGAGGACCGAACGGCTTCGAACCCGTTGGGGTACACCTTGCGAACATTCTTGAGCGTCACTTGGGCCATGCCCGAAGTGTACTGTGCGGAAGCCGCTTTGTGTCAGCCGCCGCCCGGGTCGGGCGTGTTCTCGGGCTCGACTGCGGTCGGCGGTGCCGGCTCGGGTGGGGTTGGATCGATGCCCGGGTTCGTGCCGGGGAACGGCGGGGGCACAGCCGGTGTCGGCAGCTTCCCGGAGAATGGATCCGCGATCGGCGGGGCACCGATCTGGCCGCGTATGGCGTTTTCGGCAGCCAGCGCTATGCCCCAGGTCGCAAAGTCCACCACGCGAGTGGTTCCGTCCGCCTGACCGACGACGATACTCCGCGGTGCGAACTGCGAGAAGCGATCAACTTGGATGAATACCCAGCGCTCGGCGGCGGGATCGGCGCCCAGGCCCCGGTAGACGAACACGTAGTCGCCCAAGGTGTCCGCCGTGGTGCCGTCCGAATCGGCCGTGGCGCGGGCGAACTTCACGAGGGCCGTTTGGTCTTCTTGCGACAGGGTCGAGAACGCTGACAACTGGCGGTTGCCGATGGCGACGCTGTCGTCCTGTATGCGGTTGGAGTCGAGCATGAGATCGCTCGGGATGAGATAGCTCCCGTCGGCGAGGGCCAAGGGGTGCAGGGGCCAGTCGCCCGCGTCCCCTCGATAGCGCGCCAGCGCACCGGCCACGCGGACGGCTTCAACCTGCTGCATGGCGGAGTTCATGCTGGTCACGGCTCCGCGCCGGGCTTGGTTCGCCGCGGTCATCGCGAATCCGAGCAACCAAATCGCTGCGCCGATGATGCCGGCCGCGACGACCACGGGGGGGATGACCATGCACGCGGCCGCGCGTCGGGGCGTGGTGGGGTTGACCTTCGCGGAGATGATGCCGGCGGAGATGATCTGCCAAATCCACCCGATGCCCGCGGTGTACTGTCCCAGGCACGGGACCCACCCGAGCAGGCCGCAACCGCTGGAATAGAAAACGGTTGCCGCGGTGAGGCGAAGAGAGCGGCGCTCGCAGCCGGTGAGCAGAGTGAGCGCGTGCGACGACAAGATCCAGAGCAGACTGGACACCCCCCACACCGCGATCCACGCGAGGCTGATCGACCCCATGCCCAGCGCGACGAACCCAGCCGGGGGCCCGCCTACGCCCTTTGTCGCGCGCGCCCCGCTCGCCGCGGCCGAGAACAGAGAAACGATCAAGATCATCGGGATCGTGGCCAACACCGCCCCCGTGATCTGCACCAAGAACCCGAAGACGAAGCCCGTGCCCTTGCTGCGCGGATGCAGGAGCGCCCGGCCCATGCGGTGGGGCGCGATCAGGGCCCACCCGGCGGTGCGGAAGAACCCCTTCGGCGTCCACTTGTGTTCTTCCCACGGAACGGCGTCGGTTTCGGTGGAGTTCTCGTCGAAACCCTCTGCGGAGCGGAGGACCATCTCGTCCATGTCGACGGGCCGCTGGCAGGAGACGCAGACGAAGGAGCGCGGCGTGAGGTGTCCGCGTTCGTCGTTGCCGTAGTACGACTGGTCGCAGTGCGGGCAGCAGAAACGCACCGCGTTTGGTTTGAACTCAAAGTCCGACGGCTTGAAGGCCGTGCTGCACTCGGGACAGACGCGTGTCCCGAGGTTGAGCAGCGAGTAGCCGCAGGAACTGCACCGCATCGAGAGCCTCCCTCAGTAGGTGTTCCGCTTCCGCAGCAACGCCGGGTCGTGCGGGTTGGTGCCCGCGATCGCCGCGGCGATCCGCTCGCCGGCGTGCCCGTCGCCGAAGGGGTGCTCGGCCCGGGCGAGGTCCAGCCCGCGCGCCCGCGTCAGCGCCCGCACCACCGCGCCGTGCTCCACATGATCCGCGTCGACGACGTTCGCGGACCGCTCGCGTCCGGCCTGGCGCGGCCCGACGTTCACCACCGGCACGCGCAGCGCCGCGCACTCGATGAGAGCAGCCGAAGAGTTTCCCGCCAGCACCCCGCCTGCGCGGCTCAGCGCCCGCAGCATGCCCACGAACGCAGCACGCGGCATGTGCTCGGCCCGTCGCACGCCCGACGCCTCGAGTGCGCGGACGATCCCAGACCTCCCGGCGTCATGGTTGGGCATCAGCCCGAGCACCCGCGAGCGATCTCCCCCGGCGCACTCCACCGCTGCCTCGAGCAGCGTCGCGGCGTCTGCTTCTTCGATCTCAGCAGGGCGCCCGACCGGGTGCAGCAGCACGACGACAATCGGCGAGCCGAGTTCTTCAAACGCCGCTGCCGCCATCTCCGGCATCGCGCCCAGGTCGTCGATCGCCGGTGAGCCCACGACGATCACATGCTCGGGGCGCTCGCCCATCCGCACGATGCGATCGCGGCTCGTCGCCGTCGCGGGCAGGTGCAGGTGCGCGAGCTTGGTGATCGCGTGCCGCATCGCCTCGTCCGCGACGCCCTCGGCCCGATCGCCGCCGTGCGCGTGCGCGACCGCGAGCCCCGCGATGCTCGCGGAGGCCGCCGCGGCGAACGCCTCGATGCGATCTCCGAGCACGACGACCCAGTCGGGGCGCAGGCGCTCGTACGAACGAGCGAAACGGCCGATGCCGCGCGACACCGACTCGGCGTCCTCGTAGCGCCCGGTGCGACCGGCGATCTGCATGGGGACCGCGTCGGCGATGTTGAACTCGGCCTTGACGTCACGCAGCGTTTCAGCGGGAGAGATGAGGTGCGAGCCCGCGGCGACGACCGCGAGTTCGAGGTCGCTCCGCTTGTGGATCGCGTGCATCGCGGGGCGCAGGAGCCCGAACTCGGCGCGCGAGCCCGTGACCACGCAGACGCGCCGGCGCGGACGCCCCGCGTCCTCCGCGTCGCTCGAGGGCCTCACCGAAGGATCGCCGTCCCAGCCGTCTCCGATCATCGGATTCCCCCGCGGACTACCGCCATTGCACGTCGTCGGCCGTCAGGGGTGTGTCCGGCTCGATGTCACGCGCCGCGGCCCGACCGACCACCCGCTCGACCTCGAACGGTGCCAGGCCCGTGCCTGGCCGCTTGAACGTGAGGTCCGCGGACGAGAGAAGGGTACCCCGCCTGACGGGCTCACGCGCGACGATGCTCTGGCGCGAGACCGTGCGCACGTCGCGTTCGATCGCGAGCACGCGTTTCACGGGCTCCACTTCCACGACCGCGGCAGTGCCCGCGCGGGCGGCCCGGCAATACTCGGCGAACCCCGCGCCGTCGAGCGAGGCCGCGTGGTCCGGCCCGGGTGCCGCCGTGTTGTCGGTGAAGTGCTTCTCGAGAATCTGTGCACCAAGAGCGGCCGCGAGTGCGCCCGTTTCCACGAGCGAGGTGTGATCGCTGTAGCCGATCGGGATCCCAGGGAACTCGGCCCGCAGCGACGGGATCCCGCCGAGCTCGGCGTCGGCCGGTGGCGTCGGGTAGCTGCTGACGCACTGGAGGAGCGCGAGGTTTGTACGCCACGGGGCCAGCCACTCCACAGCTCGCGCGATCTCTTCGATCGTCGATGCGCCGGTGCTCACCACCAGCGGCCGCCCGGTCCGCGCGAGCGCCTCCAGCAGCGGCCGGTGGATGATGTCCGGGCTCGCGGTTTTGAACGCGTCCCACGGGATGTCGGCGGACTCGGCGACGAGCTCGACGCTGAACACGCTGACCATGGCGAGGACGCCGAGCTCGTGCGCGAGGTCGACGCAGGCCGCGAGCGACTCGCACGACAGTTCGAGACGCCGCAGCATCGAGAGCGGGTCACGCTCCCCCGCCGCGGCCTGGTACGCCGCGAGGCGCGAGGCGCCGCTCATCAGCATCTCCGCCCGGAAGTGCTGGAACTTCACGGCGTCGGCGCCGCTCGCGGCGGCGAGCCGCGTGAGCGCGAGCGCCCGCGCGGGGTCGCCGTCGTGGTTCACGCCGATCTCGGCGATAATGAAGGGCTTGCCGGTGGTGAGCGTTCGTGTTCCAATCTTCATCCGCACGCCCCCGAGAGCAGCGCGTCGGCGACGATGAGGTCGATCGGCGCGTCGATATCGACGACCGAGCCCTCCGGGTTCACGATGCCGCGACGGTCGGAGCCGAAGAACGCGTGCGGACCCTCCTGAACATCGGGGATCTCGAGCATCAGGGCCGCGCGGGTCACGGCGATCACCGCGCCGTCAGGAACAAACGCCGGCGGGAGATCCTGACGACGGAAGACGCCGTGGTTCAGCACGTCGCCCTCCCAGGGGCGGACATGCCCCGCGGGGTCGACGCGGGCGGTCCACCACGGATGGTGCTTGCCGACAGGCTGGTAGCTCTGCACGCTGTGGCAGCCGGACTCCACGAGCAAACGCACCGCGCGCTCCACAAGGCCCGCGGGCCGCACCGGCACGTTCGCGTAGAGCACGACCACGGGCGAGCTGTGCTCTCCGCGCCAAAGGCCTAGGCGTTCGGCTTCCAGCACCGCGTGCCGGGCCGCGTCGTCGACCCTCGCCGTGTCGTGCGCGAGGTGGTGGGGGCGCTCGATCACCGCGGTGCCCCGTTGCCGCGCGATGCCGAGCGCGCGGGGGTCGTCGCTGGAGATGGCCACGCACGAGACGGAGGGCGCGGCCGCGGCGTCGATGGTCCATTCGATGCACGGGCGCCCGGCCACCGGCGCGACGTTCTTCCCCGGCACACCCTTGCTCCCCGCCCGGGCCAGGATGATGGCGAGGGCCCCGCTCATGCGGCGCTCCCCGCGGGCCGTGACGTTTCGCTCGCCGCGAGGCCGCCCTCGCACGCGGGCACACCGAGCCGCTCGAGCACGTCGAGTATCGTCTCTCGCGCGAGGTTGCCCACGGGCTCGGCGGCGCGAGAAACCAATCCGCATCGAGAGACCACGAGGCGCGCGGTGCCCACGTGGTCCGAGACGTTCGCGGGCGTGGGAAGCGGGGTGATCCTCGCTCCTGGAACCGGCGCGGCGAGCGGTTCGATCACCGCGACCCCGTGCACGCGGAGCCAGTAGTCGTACCAGTCCTCGATTCCCTCGAGCGACGCGTCGCACCTCGTCAGGTGGGGTACGTACCAGCACGCGGGTAGCCTCGCGCGGTCTCGCGGCTGGAGGCGTTCGATGCGTTCGAGCAGCGCGCGGGCTGTGGGTTCAGACGCGTCGGTCCCACAGTCGAAGCTCACGGCGTCGGCGCCCGCCGAAAGAAGTTCATCCGGTGCATCAGCCCCCGCGCGGAGGTACACGTGCGGCACACCAGCGCCGAGAGCGGTTTGCACGAGCACCCTCGCCAGCAGCGGGTCCGCCCCGGTGGCCCGGATGCTCACCGCGCCGTCCTCGATTGTCTGCGCCCAACCCGCGAAGAGGCGCGCGTAGAGGTGGACCGAAAGTGGGGCACGGCCTGTGGGCGAGAGATCGATGAGCAGCGAAGTCGGGACGGCGTGCTTCGCCGCGAGGCGCGCCGTGCTGTCTGGGATGTGACGCACCAGGCAGTCGCGGAGCGGGGCGTCCACTTGGACGCACTGCGGCTTGGCGATCGGGTCCGCCTGCGGCGCAAAGGGGTGATAGCCGAGCAAGAAGCCGATGGTGCCGGTCAGCCCGCCGGCGGACGTGAGCTCGCGCACAAGCTCCGCCGAGATCACGCAGGCGCCTGCGCCCGGCGGCGCCTGGGAGAAGGCCAGCGGATGGCGCGCCGGGTTCTCGCGGTACCGCGCGACCGTCGCGTCCAGCAGAGCTGCGTCGAGCATGCTCCAGTCGGCACCGACGATCACCGCGGCGTCGCAGGCCTCGGACTTGATCGCCTCCGCGACCAGCGGCGCGTAGAAGGCCTCGTCGTAGCATGTGAGGTTGCCGATCCCGCCGCGCCAGCAGTGGCGGGCGAGGGCGCGCGCGGCGCCGACGGAGGCCGCGTGCCTGTCGCGCGCGGCCCAGAGTTCGGGCGTTCCCGGAGCGAAGGACACGCCGTCGTGCGCGGAAAGGAGTGTGCGAACGGCGTCGGAGTCGCGGCAGATGAGCAGGACGGCGTCGATCCCGTCGCAGTCGCGGAGCGCTCGGACCACGCGGTCCAGGGGCGTCGTGCCATCGTTCAGCGGCGCGAGCGCATCGCGTGGGGTGCAGAGACCGCCGCGGGCGAGATCGACGGTGACCGCCGCGACGACGCGCCGGGGCGCGGCGACCTGCGCGGAGGACTCAGGGAGCGCGTCGGAGTCCCGCGTAACTTTCGGGGCACCGTCCAGCGAGCGCTCGCAGTCATCGAGCAGACCCTTGGCGTGCGCCGCGGCTTCGCCGAGCCACCGCACGTTCGTCAGGTCGCGCTCGATCTGCATGCGCTGCCGCTCGCGGGGCGCGAGCGAGTCATCGAGCATGAGCAGCCGGTCGCTGCGGAACCGGTTGAGTTGGCCGGTCTGGTTGATGAACTGCACGAGCCGGTGCGCGGCGCCGAGTTCGGCCACGCGGGCCGCATTTCGGTGCACGGACTCGATCAGCCGGTTCACCACCGCGTCGTTGCCGTGATGCTCGAGCATCTTCGTCAGCGCGGCCGCGGTGTCGCCGCTGATGCGCTCGAGAGATTCGACGTCGGCCCTGAGCGAGCGGACGCGGGCGCTCACGGCGCGAAGGCGGGAGTCGTCGAGGCGCGCGGGCGTTGCGGGGACAGCGTGGGCACGCGCCGGTGCGGCCGAGAGCGCTTCGCGGAGCGTGCACACTTCCGTGTGGCGTTTGAGCGTGCCGCCCTCGGTGGCGTCGATGACCCGAAGGCCGCGGCGCGTGTCCTCGAGGAAATCGCGCTCGAACTGTACCTGGTACGTGGCCATCTGTTCGTCGGTGTAGATCTGACCGCCCAGCTGCGCGGGGACGCGCCGCAGCATGCTCTTCATCCGCGCGATCCGCTGCCACTCGAGCATCTCGAGCGTGTTGAACTCGTTCAGCTCGCCCGACCAGACGTGGTGGATGGCCGCGCCGGGCGCGTAGTACTGGTTGTCGGTGAACCCCAGGTCCTGCCCGATCAGGATCACCGGGTCGCACCCCAGGTGTCGCGCGAAGTAGTACGCGAGGTGCGCCACGGTAGCGCCGGGCTTGAGGCGGCCCATCTGCCGAGCGATCGCATCGCCGAGCACGTCGTCGAGAACTTGATCGCCGACGAAACGGACCGCGCCGGGAAAGGCGTCGACGATCGCGGGGTTCGCTTTGGCTTCGCAGACGAGCGTCACGCCCTCCACATCGGTCCGCGTGAGGCCCTCGTAGAAGCGTCGGCTGATCTCGTGGTGGTCGAGCGCGGTGACGAAGTCCGGTCGGATGCCGCGGGCGAGCATCGTCTTGAGGACCGTTTGCACCGCGATCACGACCACGCGTCCGCGCAGATCCGGGTCGGCGAGCAGCGCGAGGTTGCGGCTCAGGCTCGGCCCGGCGCTCACCACCACAGCGGGCGTGCCCGCGCACACGCCGGTCAAGTCCTCGATGCCCGGGCACAGCGCGTACGGGCCGGCGTTCTGCAGCAGGTTGCGGACGGTGGTCTCCACTTGGATCATCGTCGTGACGACCGCTGTTCGCACCGCGCGCAGCACGTTGGCAAAGGTCCGCTCGAACTCGCCGGCCGAGGCACCCAGCCGCGGCGCGCTCGGGGGGTGCGCGAGGAAGACCGTGCCCGAGCCGAGCA